>QIAN01000165.1:0-311 GCA_003225005.1 Acidobacteriota bacterium
CAGACAGTGGTGGCATTGCTGGTGCTCGTTGTTGTGACTGGCGCTGCGTGGAGAATGTTTCGAATTGGCCCCGAGCCTTATCCGCCGGGATTCCTGAATAACAGTGCGGTGAGCGAAGTGGAACGCGCGGAAGTGGACTACCAAAAAGCGATCGACAAGCTCGAGGCGCAGGCGAAGCCGCAGCTGGACCCGGCCGCACCGCTGATGGCGAGTTACCGGGAAAAGCTTTTGGTGCTGGACAATGCGATTGACGAACTGCGGGCGGAGGCGGGAAAGAATCCCGCGAACGCACACCTGCGGCGGCAGTTGCT
>QIAN01000165.1:544-2170 GCA_003225005.1 Acidobacteriota bacterium
AGAAGACGCACAGAAGTTTCTCGACGAGATTCAAATCGACGTCCAGCAAACGAGTGACGGCGTTCACGTTAAGACCGTCTATCCGGACGACCACGCGAAATACGTCCTGCGAATTGAATGGAAGAAGACTTCGTATTCAGTCGACTATGACGTGACGTTGCCAGTCGATGCGCCACTGTGGCTGCGAAATGACTTCGGAAACGTCGAAACGAGCGGAGTGCACGGATGGGCGCGCATCGAAAATGGCCATGGGACAGTCGAAGTGAAGGATGCGGGCCAGACGAAGATTACCAACGCGTTTGGCGGAATTGAATTGAGCAATGCGAACGGAAACAGCGTAGTCGTGAACAACAACGGGAACGTCACGTTGAGCAACGTAAAAGGGGCGGTCGACGTGAAGAACCGGTTCGGGAATATCACGGCCACGCAACTGAACGGAAACACGACAATTTCGGGTGGGAACGGAAACATCGAGGTTTCCAACGTAACGGGTAGTTTGGTCGTGACGAACTCGTTCGGCACAGTGACGGCGAGGACGATCGGAGGAAGCCTGGCTGTGCACGACACAAACGCAAGAATCGAAGCTACTGACGTCACCGGCAACGCAGAATTGGCAACGAGCTTTGGTGAAGTCATTGCGGAACGAATTGGCGGGTCGCTGCAAGTCCAGGATAACAATGGGCAAGTGCAGGTGAGAGAGATTCATGGCATAACGAACATCAAAAGCTCGTTTGGAAAAGTAGACGCAGCGAATCTATATAAGGCCGCGACTCTGATCACCGGAAACGGAAACATCGAGGCGAACGGCGTCGAAGGTGATCTCTTTGCGAAGACGAGTTTCGGGTCGGTGGAAGTAAGAAACATCAAGGGCAATTTAACGGCGCAGGACACGAATGGCGCGGTGACAGCTAGCGGGATCAGTGGGGACGCTGGAGTGGATACATCGTTCGGCGGAGTAAACTTGAACGGCGTGGGCGGCAAGATTCGCGTGAACAATCAGAACGGTGCAATTGAAGTGACGGCCGCTTCCTCGGGCACATGCAAAGACATCGTGCTAAAAACTTCGTTCTCGCACGTGATCGTGCGCATTCCGGCCGCTTCTGGCTACAAAGTATCGGCCCACACGTCGTTCGGACGCATTTCGTCTGAGCTGCCCATCACTGCAACGGGAACAATGGGGCAGTATTGAGATCGCGAAGTCGCATTAGATTTCGGAGCCAACTATTTTGCGGCGGGCGCGCTCCATGGCAAACGCACTGCGCAAAACGCGCGTCGCAGCATCTGTAAGTTGATAATGGGGCAGGTCGTCCTCCGAGGCGAACGCGACGTCGGTCGCGTCGCCGCCTGCCTTTGCCTCGCCACTCACTTTTTCGCAGAGATAGTCCACGATCACGAAATGAAATTGCGGCCGCTGTGCAGCGTCGCGCACTTCCGGCGTCGAATATGGGCTAATTCTCTCGAATACCTCGATCAAGTCCAGGACGCGAACGGTGACAGCTGTTTCTTCCAGCATTTGACGGGCGACGCCTTCCAGAAGCGTCTCGCCCAATTCCAGCGTGCCACCGGGAATGGACCATTGGCCTAGCAGCGGTTCGGAACCGCGGCGAATCAGCAGGGCTTTACCGT
>QIAN01000164.1 GCA_003225005.1 Acidobacteriota bacterium
GACGACGATCACAGTCGGACAAGTGATCGACAAGGCTGTCGTACAAGAAATTCCACTGAACGGCCGCCACTTCGTCGACCTCGCGTTACTCGTTCCCGGCACGGTCACTCCTCCACAAAATGGATTTCTTACCGCGCCTCTGCGTGGACAGGGTTCGTTCGCGTTTAATTCTGCCGGCGGCCGCGAAGACGCCGTCAACTTCATGATCAACGGCATCAACTTGAACGATATGGTGCAGAATCAGGTCACGTTCCAGCCGACGATCAACACCGTCTCCGAATTCAAGATCGACAACTCCACGTACAGTGCCGAGTATGGCCGCAACTCCGGCTCGATCGTAAATATCGCCACGCGCTCCGGTTCGAATGAATTTCATGGCGAAATGTACGATTATCTCCGCAACAACGCGATGGACGCGCGTATCAAGCGCAACCAATTCGGCGGAGACGTCGGCGGTCCCATCCGGCACGGGCACACTTACTTTTTTGCGAGCTATGAAGGCTTGCGCCACCGCCAGGGCTTGAATACTGCGTCGAACGTTCTTAGCGACGCACAACGCACCGCAATTCAGGCGGGAACCAATACCATCGCCCAAGCGCTCCTTCCTCTCATACCGGTAGCCAATAGCGCTCCGGGCGCAACGCCTACTTTCTTCGGCTCGGCCAGCGCCAACGTGAACATCGATCAGGGAACAATCGACATCAGCCACAATTTCAGCGACAACGATCGTCTCCACGGTTACTACGTCAACCAGAAAGACTTTCGCCAGGAGCCGACGCAAGGCGCAAACATCCCCGGATTCGGCGACACGCGCGAAGGCCATCGCCAAGTCGTCACGCTAAATGAAACACACGTCTTCAGCTCTTCGCTCGTCAACGAAGCGCGCATCGGCGCGAATCGCCTTCACATCCTCTTTAACCCGAACAACGAGACCGACCCTGCATCGCTGGGACTCGCAGGCGTGCTCGGCCCAAATCAAACCTTTATGCCAACTATCCGTATCCAGGACCTTGGCCTTGTGTTCGGTGACGAACGCAATTTCCCGCAGGGCCGCGGTGACACAACTTACGTTTTGGCGGACACGCTCAACTACATTCGCGGGTCGCACTCTCTGAAGTTTGGCGTCGAATTCCGCGACTTCCGGAACAACAACTTTAACGGCGATCCCGGACAGCTGTTCTTTAACACGACCAGCAATTTCATAAATGGCACGGTCGACACTTCAGCTCGAACGCTGAACAACGTTGCCAACCGGATCGATGAGAACGCACTGGAATTCTTCGCGCAGGACAGCTACAAAATCAGACCCTCGCTAACATTGGAGCTTGGCCTTCGTTATGCCTGGAACAAATCTCCAAACGAAGCGAAAGACCGCTTTGTAAACTTTGATTTGACCAGCGCTGAGCTCGTGCCAGTCAGTGACGCTTACAATCAAAACAACAAGAATTTCCAGCCGCGTGTTGGCTTTGCCTGGGATGCGTTCCGCTCCGGCAAGACGGTCCTCCGGGGTGCGTACGGTTATCAGGTGGATCAGCCCATCACCGGCATCGTCACTGGCTTGAGTTCCAATCCGCCGTTTGCCGTGCCCATCAGCGTCAACACCGCCACTCCCATCAACTCGCTCGGCGCGCAATACGATCCAGCCAACGCGGCAAATCTTGCTCCTCTCGTTGTCAATACGGACTTCAGGAACGCGAACGTTCAGTCCTGGAATTTGAACCTTCAGCAGAGAGTTGCGCCGACTCTTGGAGTTATGGTCGGCTACTTCGGAAACAAGGGAACGCACCTCGAAATCGACAGGAACATAAACCAGTTCGCAACTCTTGGAACCGCTTCGTCGCGGCCATTCACCGCGATTGCGTCCGGCAGCCAGTTCTTTCCCGGAACGTCTCTCTCAACCAGCCTGACGTTCCGCGACAGCAGCGCCAACTCCAACTACAACGCCCTCTGGGTCACCGCGAACAAAACCACTTCACGGGGCGTGCAGTTCAATGCCTCTTACACTTGGTCTCACTCCATTGACGAGGTCTCTCGCAATAATCAGTTAATCTTCGTCCAGGACAGCACGAACATCGAAAGCAGTAGGGGCAGTTCCGACTTCGATGTTCGCCATCGCTTTGTGGCCAATGCCATTTACGATTTCCCGTTCAAGGGCAATCGTTTGGTTAGCGGTTGGAGACTGGCCACCATATTTAGCGCACAGACGGGTAATCCATTCACCGTTGTTTTGGCAAGAGCAACCACGACCGGAACTGCGAACGTTGTTCGCCCCGATCTCGTAGCGCCCGTCACAATAAGTGGCGATCCATCGCAGTGGATCACCAACGCGGCTACGGCTTTTTCGCTACCGGCAGTTGGTAGCTTCGGGAATCTCGGCCGCAACACAATTTATGGACCAGGATTCACGAACGTAGATCTTTCCTTGGTCAAGAACACCAAAATCACCGAGAGAGTCAACCTCCAATTCCGCACGGATGTGTTTGATCTCTTCAATCACCCTAATTTCGGTCAGCCCGGCCCGGTGGCCGGAAATGGGGCCACCGTCATCACTCTGACGCCGCTTCCAGGAGGAGGCTTCTCTGTTCCTGCAAGTTTCTCTAACATTCTCACCACGCGATTCCCAACGTCTGACTCGGGCTCGTCGCGCCAGTTGCAACTCGCACTCAAGCTGCAATTCTAGATTCATCCAAAAACACTTCCGGGCGGAGGGACTTTCCTCCGCCCCTTTTTCTTTGCACTCCAGAATTCACGAATTCTATTTCTGCACCGCCCACGCCATCCCGTCCGGATTCCCGCCCGCATCAATCTTCCCTGTCACCGCGAGCGTCTTCAAATCAATCACCGCAACATAATTGTCCGGCGTGCATGCCACAAACGCCCGCGCCCCATTCGGCTCCATCTGTATCCCCGCCGCGCCATGACCCACCGGAATCCGCTTCACAACTTCCTTCAACCCCACATCCAGCACCGCAACATCCGCGCCATTCAAACTCGAAACAAACGCCAGCCTCCCGTCCGGAGTGAATTTCAAACGGTTCGCTCCACGCACGTTTGCGTTAATTGTCCGTGCCACGCTTTTTTCAGCGATATTTACCACCGAAATTGTTCCTGACTGTGCATTCGCCGCCCAAAGCTCTTTGCCGTCCGGCGAAACATCAAACCCCTCCGATCCCGCACCCACCGTCACCAAAAATTGACTCCACTCCGCCGGAAATTGCCCCGGCGCAGGCCCTCCTGCAGAGGGCGGCGGTCCCGACGGCAAACTCGGCCGCACCTTTTCCCAAATGCTCACCGTTCCAGACTGAATGTTCGACGTAAAAATCCTGCTCAAATCCTGCGTCACAAAAATCATGTGCGTGCGGTTCTGTCCGCTGCCCAAAATAAAATCCACTTTCCCGCTCGCCGGATCGACGCTTCCAAACGCCTTCGCCGCCTCCGCCGTGAACCAAACTTTCCCTCCCGCTAAATCCAATCCATGCGGGCCGCGCAACGCGCCCAGATCAATCGACGGCAGCGCTTTCTGATTCACCAGATCAATCACCGCCAGCGTACGCAACGCCCCCGCCCCTCCGCCGCCATAATTCGAAACGTAGGCAAACTTCCCATCCGCGGTCGTAATCACTTCATGCGGATCTTCGCCGACCGGCATCTTCGCCACCACTTTCAACGTGTTCGGATCCACAATCGCCAGCGTATGGTCGTGCTTCGACAGCACTAGCAGCGATTCCTTAGGCGTTTGCGCAACAACACCGGTCGCTATAAACAATGCCCATAATCCGAATATTTTTCGCATCTCCCCTCCAATCCATCCGACACGGTTTCTGGAGTGCGAGTCTACATCAAGCGATGCCCCTTGTTTTGCGGACGTTCGCTCAATTTCGATTTGTCGTTCAAAAACTTGCAGAGCGCATTAAAAGCGAGCAGCCCTCTTTTCTTTGGGTCGTAGGCCGTCGCGCACCAGCGCGTGATGACGTGGTACTTCCTGCCGGAAACGCCCTCGAAGACCGTTTCGTCTCCATCGAAACCCCTGACATCTTCCTCTGTTGGCATCTCGAAGAACTTCGCGTCAGCGAACAAGGCGGTCAATTTCCGGGTGTCTTCAGCCGAAAGGGTCACTTCCCTAGTTTCCGCTAGCTTTCCGGGATCATATCCGGCTTGGCCATTCAGCCTCTTTGAGATGAGCACGAAACCGCCTTGCTTCTTTTCCACCCGCACCATAATCGTGTTTCCCCACGTTGGAAGAATCATCATTCGATACGCCTCGGCATTGTCGCCCTTAGCTAAATCACTGAGCCGTTCTTCGTCCAATCGTTTGAGGTTGCCGCCATACCATTTCGCCTCGAACGCCGTAACTCCCTCTTTGGAATCTTTCGTCTTTGCTGGAATGCGGGGACTTTCCTCCTGCACCATCGTCGCTAGAGAAACGAGTCCCGTTAGCAACAGGGAGATCTTCATAGGAGCGCTGTCGTGCATTCTTGCGCTCTCTAGTTCTACTCTTTTGGCCATTCCGCTAGCAAGAGTCCCCGTGCCGCGCTGCTGGTCTCTGCTCGACCTAATCCCTCTAAAACTTACAACTTACAACTTAAAACTCTTCAAAACTTCGCT
>QIAN01000166.1 GCA_003225005.1 Acidobacteriota bacterium
TGAACCCTACAACCGGTTCTACGCGGCCATGAAGAGTTGGGGACGATATGAACTTGTGGCCTCTCCCGCGGAGGCGGACTTGGTCTTTGAAATACGCTTCACCGCTCCAATTGCAGATCTGGGAAAAACCGCGATTTATGAACCCCCAGCTGGGACTGTCAATCGTTGACACCAAGACACAGTTCGTGCTGTGGACGTTCACAGAGCCTGTGCAAGCTGCATTCCGAAAACTAACTTGGGAGAAAAACGTGCATCAAGGGATAGAGAATCTTCTCGCCGACATCAAAAAGCTCGCAGGCACTCCACTCTCCGCCAGCGTGGACGGGCCCAACCAGAATCTGCGCAGCAAACTTCTTAGCGCTCTACCGCCATTGCCACTGCGTTGCCACCGCCGAGACACAGTGCCGCGATGCCACGGCGTGCATTACGGCGGATCATTTCGTAGATTAGCGTGACCAGCACTCGGGCTCCACTAGCCCCGATTGGATGTCCGATGGCTACAGCTCCCCCGTTCACGTTCACTCTATTGAGGTCGAGGCCGAGCTCGCGGATCACTCCCAGGGCTTGCACGGAAAATGCTTCGTTGAGTTCATACAGATCAACATCCTCGTTCTTCCAGCCGGTTTTTGCCCAGATCTGGCGCACAGCGCCTACAGGCGCCATCATGACCCATTTCGGCTCGACGCCGCTGGTTGCCTGAGCTACGATCCGCACCATCGGCGCTCTGCCCAGTTCTTGGGCACGTTTGGCGCTGGTGACCACGACCGCCGCCGCACCGTCGTTAACTCCTGGGGCATTACCGGCAGTCACTGTGCCATCTTTCTTGAACGCAGGTTTCAGGGAACGCAAAACTTCAATGGTGGTGTCTTCGCGGGGCCCCTCATCTTTTTCAAACCGTGCTGGCGCCTCGCCTTTTTTCTTCGCAGGAATCTCTACCGGGACGATCTGTGACTTGAAACGGCATTCGCGGATCGCGGCCAGAGCTTTGCCATGGGAATTGAACGCAAACTCATCCTGCTCTTCGCGCGTGATGCCGTATTTCTCGGCGACGTTTTCGCCGGTGATGCCCATGTGGTAGTTGTTGTAGATATCCCACAGGCCATCGTGAACCATCGAGTCGACGACTTGCGCGTTGCCGAGGCGATATCCCTTGCGGGCCTGGGGCAGCAGATAGGGAGCGTTGGTCATGGATTCCATGCCACCGGCAACGACGACGGAACTGTTTCCGGTTTGCACCGCTTGCGCCGCGAGAGCGACTGCTTTCAGTCCGGAGCCGCAAACTTTGTTGATTGTCATGGCACCTACCGCGGGAGCCAATCCGCCGAAGATGGCGGCCTGCCGCGCTGGATTTTGTCCCAGCCCCGCGGACACGACGTTGCCCATAATGCACTCGTCCACCTGCGTGGCATCCAGTTCAGCACGCTTCACGGCCTCGCGCACCACGATCGCGCCCAACTGCGGAGCACTCAGATCACTGAGGCTCCCCTGGAATTTTCCAACCGGAGTGCGGCACCCGGAAATGATGACAACATCGTCAAAAGCGGCCATGAATCAAGCTCCCGCGAAGATTTCGCGCTCTCTTAATTATAGATGCGCTCGGTCACGGAAAGTTGAACTTATGAAAGACCGCCCGCTTGATTCAGGGTTAATTTGTATCTCGCAGACCGAGCGCGACTCCGCTGATCTGGAGTCTGCGCTCATTGCGTATTGCGCTGACAACGGCGACGACGGCTGGTTGAAGACGCACGCGCATCGAAAATTTGGCCTTCACTCGTCGCTTCGTGACTTTGGTACCGCGACTGACTGCGGGAGCGACTTCATTTTTCTCTTGACTTCATTTTTCAATGACTCTATACATCAACTAGTTGCAACAAAAGACCGTTGCAAAATTTCCATGAACAATGGAAGGGAGAATAGAACCAATGGCAACGAAGAAGAAGGCGAAAAAGAAAAAGAAGCACTAAGGAAGTTCTGTATGAAGTCAAATAGGGGGACGCAAATTGCGTCCCCTAAGTTTTTTGCGGCTTACATTCGCCGGCGGTGTCCTACCCCGGCGTTGCCGGATTGAATTGCAACAGCTCTTTTCTGGGGAGCACCGGGAGACAGTCCGACCGGCCGAAGCTACAGCCTAGCTCGGCCGCTTTGCTCCGCCCAGCGCCAGATTTGGGATGCGCTTTTCTTTTGCAGGGCACAGATTACGGTAGGGACAGAAGCCGCAGTGATAATCAACCTTCGGACTGAACTCCCCATTGGCGATACCATGGGCTGCCGATTCAACCCGGGCACGGGCCTCGCTCAATTGACCTTCGCTTCGTGAGGTAATGACCGGGACGTTCTCCTCGAGGTTATGAAAGGCCAGGGAACTCACTCGGTATCCCCACTTCTCCCTAGCCGCGATTGCATAAATCGAGAGCTGCAGACTCTCATCGGCTTCTTCCTGGGGACGGGCCTTGCCGGTCTTGTAATCCACAATTGCCACACCACCACCGGCAGAGGCATCGATTCGATCGATCCGGCCAGCGACCGTGGTCTCTCCGATGCGAATCTCGAACCATTCCTCGGTGTGAAGAACCTGGGGTGCAGCGCCAGATCGCGCGGCCGCGAAAAAATCTTGCAATTGCTCTACGCCCTGCCGCTCGTACAGTTCATGCTGGTAGTTGTCCTGAATTTCCTCGCTCGCCAGATCATCTCTGAATAGTTCGAGGAGTTCCTCCTCTCTCTTTGGCCGGCCGAGGCGTACGGCGTCGTAGTACGTGCGCAGCACACGGTGCATCGCCGCCCCGTACCGCATGGCAGCGGGGATTTGGCGTGACATTCTCCAGTCCCGCTCGAGCTTGAATTGCAAGGGGCATCTCTCGTAAGTGTCCACGGCCGACGCGCTCAGCCGGGTGTGCAGGTCAGTGACCGCCGGAATGTCCAGCCATTGCGCCGTTCGGGACGCAGACGGATACGCGGGAGAAGTTCCCGCGAAAATATCCATGGACGTCTGCGAGCCGCGAGCGGACCGCGAACTCAGCCAACCGCTCATGCTTGAGTCTTGCAGCAAGTTGCGCATCAGTCCGGCGGGAGTCTTCTCCTTGCCAGTTCCCTGTCTGGCATAAACCTGCAGTGAATCGCGGGCACGGGTCATGCCCACATAGAAGAGCCGGCGTTCCTCTTCATCGTGGAGCGTTTTGTCATCCCCCTCTGCAGCCGAGTCGGGATCGCGCAATTGGTTGGGGAATTCGACCAGCGTCTCCCGGTACGCGTTGGGGAAAGAACCTTTATTGGCGCGCAAGATGAAGACATGGGAGAACTCCAGGCCCTTGGCTAAGTGCGCAGTCATCAAGCGGACGGCATTGTCATCTTCATCCGATGCCATCGGAATCACGCCATTCGCCTCACGAAACAAGCTCAGGTAATCTAGGAACTCATTGAGTTCGCCGGTTTTGGTGATGGGTTTCTCCTCCCAAGTGCCGATGAACTGCAGAGCCGCCTCGAGGATCGCGGAATTCGTATCGAGCCCGAATTGCTTGGCGATGATTTCGGCGGCCTTTCGACCTTTCGCGTCTTGGCGACTGATTTCCTGCTGGGCCTGCCGTACAGCATCCCGCACCGCCGCACCGCCATCAATTCCGCTGAGCACCGTCGCCAGTGGGACCGATTGGCCTTCTTTGGAATCCTTTGCAACCGCTCGCATGGCCGCGCGAAGCTGCAGTGGGTCCACATTGAATTGGGGCAAAGCCACCATACGGAAGACACCGGCATCGTCTCCAATCGAGGCCACGGCCCCCAGGCAGGCAAACAGATCACGCACCTCGCAAGTATCAGAAACATCCATGCTCTCGATGGAAAACGGGAGGTTGGCATCCGCAAGTTCACGGACCACATCGTCGCGATGCATGTGCGAGCGATATAGAACGCCGAAGTCGCTCCACTTCGAACGCAGTTTTCCGCGCAACTCACGGATGACGCTGACCACGTCTGGACCCTCAGCCTCCTTGCGCGTAAACGTAATCACGTTTACCGGGACCGAGGGCAAGGCCTTACCGTCTCTCTCCGCCTGTTCTTCGCGCACCGACCGTAGCGGTGCACGCTGGTAGGCGAGCATTCCGTCTCGACCGCGGGCAAACGCCTGTGGATTCTCATTGATCACTCGAAAGGCACAACGTAGGATGGGCGAGGTCGAACGCCGATTGTTCTCTAATACAACCAGTCGGGCAGCGGGAAAGTGACGATGGAACAACTCAAACGCGGCACTCGAGGCGCCTCGAAAACGGTAAATTGCCTGGTCCGGGTCCCCCACCGCAAAAAGATTCCCCTCTGTTCCCGTGAGGGCAGCGAGCATTTTCACCTGTGCGAAGTTGACGTCCTGGAATTCATCGACGAGGATAAAACGAAAGCGCGCCCGCTCGGCGCCGCGAAGGCCCTCATCGCTGAGAAGCAAGGATAGGGCGCGTGTGATCATGTGGCTGAAGGTCCCCAGATTTTCCTCCCGCAGCCAGTGTTCCAGGGTGGCAAAAACTCGCGCAATTTCCCGGCACCGGCCGAGGACCTCGGCATCGCTCAGCGGGTCGTTCGATTTCGCGACACGCGGGACAGACAATTCGCCGCGAGCCAGCCGGTCCACGTACTGCGCATATTTTTCCGGAGTGACAAGCTCGTCGTGGCAGCGGCTGACAAAGTTCAACAAATCGCTCAGAAACTGCCCCACGTTTGCGGCGCGGACAAAATACTCGAGATGAAGCTCGCGGATTCGCTTGCGCAAGTAAATCCACAGGTCCTGCTCATCGAGGACGCCAAACTTCTGTCCGACACGTTCTAGAAATTTGAAGCAGTAATCATGGAACGTGGCGGTCTGAATCTCATCGCCGTGCAACAGTGAACGTACCCGCTGCCGCATCTCGGTGGCGGCAGCGCGAGTGTAGGTCAGGGCAAGAATCTGATCCGGACGAGCATGGCCCCTTTCCACAAGATGGGCGGCGCGATTCGTCAGGACAGAGGTTTTTCCCGTCCCGGCACCAGCCACCACCAGCATGGGACCGTACACGTGCTCGATGGCCTGTCGCTGGCGATCATCGGGAACAAAGGCAGTAGGACGGGAATAAGCCTTGGACACAGCCATCGCTTGCCAGAATATCACCCGCGGGTGGTGATGGTGAGAACGCGGTTTGCCTGAGGAAAACAGGGATTAACTCAGCTCTGCGGTGGCAATCGCCGTAGCGGCTATGGCGGCTGTTTCGGCGCGAAGAACTGTCCTGCCCAAGGACGCGGAGGTCCATCCCGCCTGCTGGAAGCTCTGCAACTCTTCTATGGTCCACCCACCTTCTGGGCCGACAGCGAGAACGATTTCCGCCTCCTGCGGCAGGGATTCGAGGAGGTCGCGCAAAAGAGCTTTCTCCTCAGATTCCGCCAGGACGATGCGAACATCACCCGGAAGGCCGAGCGCCTCCGGGAGTTCTACCGGAGCCGCGATTTCGGGTGGGGCGGCACGGCGAGACTGCTCTGCCGCCTGTCGTGCAATCCGCCGCCATCGCTCCCTGCGCTTTATGGTTGCGGCCGCCAGATGTACGTCCGTGCGCTGGGCAATCACGGGCACAATGTGGGCAACCCCGAGTTCCGTGCATTTCTCGATGGCCCACTCCATCCGGTCAAACTTGAAAACAGCGAGGGCCAGTGTAATTTTCGCGGCAGTGGCGGCCGGCACCTCTTCCCCAAGTTCAAACTCAACCCTACTTTCCGCTATAGAAGTGATTCGGCTCTTTCGCACCGCAAGCCCGGTGGCGATATCAAATTCCTGCCCCACGCGAGCGCGGAGCACACGTGCCAGATGTTCGGCGTGGTTTCCGGTGAGGATCGCGCGATTGCCCGATACTTCGTCGGCGATCCATCGGCGGCGAGTCATGAGTCAGGAGGCAGCACCCCATAGTGAGTCGCGGGTATCGAGTTGGGCCCAGCGGGCAGCCAGCCTACAATTATCCGAAGATGTCCTTCACTTTGCCGATCAGCGAGCGCAGTTGCGGCTGATTGTCCACTTTCGTCGTACTCTCTAGTTCCTGAAGCAGTTCGCGCTGGCGCTTGTTCAGCTTGCTCGGAATCTGCACGCGTACTTCAACGTATAGATCGCCCTTGCCGTGCCCGTTGAGCAGCGGCACGCCCTTATTGCGAATGCGGAACGTTGTGCCCGGCTGTGTGCCATCGGGAACTTTCAGAGTGTGTTCACCCTCGAGAGTAGGCACACCGATTTCAGCTCCTATCGCTGCCTGGGTTACCGATATGGGGACGACACAGTGCAGGTCGTTGCCTTCACGGGCGAAGAACGGATGCTCCTTTACATGCAAGACAACATAAAGATCACCCGCCGGCCCTCCAAATTGTCCTGCCTCACCCGATCCCGCGAAGCGGATTCGGGTGCCATCCTCAACCCCTGCGGGAATCTTCGCGTCGACGGTTCGCTGACGCAACACGCGTCCTTCACCCTTGCACTTCGCGCAGGGATCGGTAATCACACTCCCAGTCCCCTGGCATGCCGGGCAGGCGCGGGCGATACTGAAGAATCCTTGCTGATAGCGCACCTGGCCGCGGCCAGCGCATGAGCGGCATGTCGTGGGGCCTTTTCCTGGCGCGGCTCCTGAGCCCTGGCATTCTCCGCAAGCTTCGTGACGGCGAACGGTTACGCGGGTCTCAGTGCCGAACACCGCTTCCTCGAACTCCAGCGTCAAGTCCTCCCGCAAATCGGCGCCGCGCTGCACCCGGCTGCGCCGCCGTCCGCTGCCGCCCGCGCCGAAAACGTCTCCGAAGAATTCGCCAAAAATGTCCCCAAAGTCCTGAAACACAGTCGAATCGAATCCGCCGCCCGCAGAGAATCCGCCACCCACTCCGGCGTGACCAAAGCGGTCATAGAGCGATCTTTTCTCGGAGTCGGCGAGGACGGCGTAGGCTTCGCTCACTTCCTTAAACTTCTCCTCGGCGTCGGGATTGTTCGGGTTCCGGTCAGGATGCAGTTGCAGAGCAAGTTTGCGGTAGGCGCTCTTCAGCTCCGCTTCGGTCACCGTCCGGCTCACACCGAGGACTTCGTAATAGTCACGTTTTGCGTTTGTGGTCAGAATGGCCTTCCAACTCAAGCATGCAATTGGTGGGATTACTTCCCGGGGTTCTTCGCTATTTTTACCATTGCGGGCCGCAACAGGCGTTCCTTTAGCTTGTAGCCGTGCTGCAGTTCCTCTAGCACTTCGTGGTCCGGCGCGTCCGCGGTCTCCACCAGTTCGATGGCTTCGTGGTGGTGCGGATCGAACTGCTCGCCCTTGGCGGGAATACGGCGCACGCCCAGTTTGCCTAACGCGTCCTGCAGTTGCTTGTAGATCAGCTCCACGCCGCTGCGGAAATCTCCGGCCTCCGCCTTCACTTGTAGCGCCCGCTCAAAGCTGTCCAACACCGGCAGCAGGGACTTGATCGCGTCCACGGTTGCATAGTCACGAAATTCCTGCTGCTCGCGCCCGGCGCGCCGGCGCGCGTTTTCAAACTCCGCCTGCGACCGTGCCAGCCGATCGAGTAGTGAGTCCCGCTCCGCCCTGACTTTTTGCAGTTCTGCTTCCACCCCCGAGGTCTCGGCTGCCTGCAGCGGTTGGCCTCCGCCGACTGCGGCGACCTCGGCGGTTTCGTCTCCATCGTCGCCCGCGGGAAGTTCATGCTCTACATCAAGCCGGGCTCGTTCTGCTTCCGTTCTTCCGTTCACTTTCACCATAGGTAATTTAGGGTTACTCCGATTCATTAAGGATCTTGTCAAACAAACGCGCAATGTAGGAAACCGCCGTCATGGTGTGCTGGTAATCCATGCGCGTAGGGCCGATGACAGCCAGCGATCCCATCACATCGTTTCCGGCTCGCGCGGGAGCGCCAATCAGCACAAAATTCTGCATGGAGGGCAAGGTCTGATCGAGACCGATGACCACTCTCACAGCTTCCTGCTTCACATCCAGATAAGCGCCAAGGAGTTGAACGACTTTTTCTTTCTCTTCCAACGTCTTCAGCATAGCCTGCAAGCGCTCACGGTCATGCTCACCGGTCACCAAGTTGGCGGCACCTTCAACAAACACTACCTGCCCCCCTGGCTCGGCCGCCAGTGCGCCTTGTTTATAGAGTTGCTCGATCGAGTGCATCATCCGATCGTATTCGCTGCGCTCCTGTTCCAATCGTCGGCCTAACTCGGCGCGCATCGCCTCCATGGTCCAGCCGCGAAAATTCTCGTTGATGTAGCGGGCCGCCAGATCCAGATCGGACTGCGAAAGATCCAGCCGTAATATCCGATCTCGCACCAAGCCTGAGCGCGTGACCACGACGGCAAGCACCTTTTGATCGCTCAGCCTCGAAAAATACACATGCTCGAGCGCATTCTTGGAGCCGCCGGTTGCCATGGCGACGCCCACGTTCCGCGAGATCAGCGAAAGCACATGCGAAGTGCGCTCCATGAATTCCTGTACATCGCTGATCCCGGCGAGCGACTCAGAAATCATGCTTTCTTCCTGCGGGGCCAGCCGCGCCGTACCGGTTATCTGCTCCACGTAATAGCGATAGGCCTCTGGCGTGGGCACACGGCCCGCAGAAGTGTGCGGTTGCTCCAGGTAGCCGGCTTCCGACAGATCCGCCATGACACTGCGAATGCTCGCAGAGCTCAGCCCTTCGCGATTGGCCCTGGCTAATGTCCGCGAACCGACCGGTTCGCCGGTGGTTATAAACGTCTCCACGATGGCCGTCAGGATCTCGCGTTCGCGGGCGTCGATATTAGGTTCTGAGGGCATTAACATTTCCGGGCTTTTTATGATCAGCCAGGATTTCCTCAATCCCGGAACCATCTCGTAAGTATCTTAGATGCAAAAACTTAGCCAAGGGCTCCAATTTCTGAACCCTGTGTGGATTCTAGGAACGGGCTCTGGTCCTGTCAAGCACCGAGCGAACCCCGCTACAGCACTTTCTTATTACCGGACCTGGCTGAAGGAGGCCGAAAAAGTCATCCTAAACGCCCTTTCCTGTCGTGCCGCCTCCACGTATCCTCAATTGCCACGTGAAATGCCACGTGCAAGCATATCTCGCATGACGGCAAAACCTCATATCGCAGTCATCGGGGCGGGAGCGTTCGGGGGCTGGACCGCCCTTCATCTGAGGGACGGTGGCGC
Organism: Acidobacteriota bacterium; assembly: GCA_003225005.1. GTDB lineage: Bacteria > Acidobacteriota > Terriglobia > Terriglobales > Acidobacteriaceae > Sulfotelmatobacter. The sequence goes on from QIAN01000166.1 coordinate 9,153, forward strand.
CCGTGTAACTCTCTTGGATGCTTGGGGCCCGGGCAATTCGCGCGCGTCCTCAGGCGGCGAGACACGAGTGATGCGTGGGGCTTACGGTCACGATCGGGGGTCGACGGAAATGGCCGCGCGGGCGCTCAAGCTCTGGGAAAAGTACGAGCGGCGCTGGAAGCGCACCCTGCTTCATCGCTCCGGCGTCCTGTGGATGGCCACAGGCGACGATGCCTTCGAGCGCGGCTCGGTCGAAATGTTACGCGCGACCAAGATCAAGTTCCAGGAACTGTCCGCGTCGGTGATGAAGAAGCGCTGGCCGCAGATCAACTTCGAGGGTATCTGCTGGGCCATCTACGAACCTGAATGCGGTTATCTGGAGGCTCGCGCCAGTTGCCAGGCTGTAGTCGAGGGGTTCGTTGACCAGGGCGGCAAGTATCGGCAGCTCGCAGTTTTGCCCCAAGGTCTTGAGGATTCGATTCTGCGCCGGATTACTCTCACTGACGGGTCGCGTCTCACCGCGGACCACTACGTGTTCGCTTGCGGACCCTGGCTCGGCCAACTTTTTCCCGGCGCCATCGGCCATCTCATTCAACCCACCAAGCAGGACGTGTTCTTCTTTGGTACGCCGGCGGGCGACGCTCGCTTTAGTGACGAGCAGCTGCCCGTGTGGGGCGACCATCGCGGCCGTTTCCTTTATGGCATCCCGGGGCACACGCGCCGTGGTTTCAAAGTTGCAGATGACACGCGCGGTCCCGCCTTCGATCCCACGTCGGGAGAACGAGTCATCAGCGAGGAGACGCTGCAATTCGTTCGTGAGTATTTGGCCTTCCGCTTCCCTGCCCTAAAAGATGCTCCGCTGATTGAGACGCGCGTCTGCCAGTATGAGCAGACGCCCGACAGCCAATTCATTGTCGACCGTCATCCTGCGATGGAAAATGTCTGGCTAGTCGGAGGAGGCTCCGGGCACGGATTCAAACACGGTCCGGCTATGGGAGAGATGATGGCAGACTTGATTCTGAAGGGCGGCGAGCCAAAAGCAGGTTGGCGGCTGGGCCGGTTCAAGGAAAACAGAAGCTAAGAGATTTGCTACTGAATCTGAATCACGCTTTCCGGCGCAGTCGCTCTAATCTCAGCCACCCGTGCTTCCACTTTGCGCGCAAACGCGAACAGTGCCTTGGCATGGGCTGAGTTCTCGCCTTCCAGCACGACGGGCTTGCCCCCATCTCCCGATTTGCGCACTTCCGGATCGAGCTCAATATTTCCCAGGAAAGCCACATCGTAGTGCTGAGCCATTTTCTCTGCCCCGCCGCGTGAAAAGATGTCAATTTCGTTGTGGCAATGCGGACAAACAAAGTAGCTCATATTCTCGACAATGCCGACGATATCCACCTTCATCTGGCGGAACATCTCGACAGCTTTGCGGGCATCTTGCAGCGAAACATCGGAGGGAGTCGAAACCACAATGGCACCGGTCAGGGGAACCGTCTGCACCAGCGAAAGCGCGATGTCGCCCGTACCCGGCGGCAGATCCACGACTAGGTAGTCGAGCTGGCCCCACTCCACCAGCCCCAGAAACTGTTTCATAATCTGGTGCAACATCGGCCCCCGCCAGATGATCGGCTTGTCCCCGGGGTTGAGAAAGCCGACCGAGATCACCTTTAACCCAAAGGCCTCGAGCGGCTCGATGCGATTTTCGCCGACCATCTTCGGCTGCCCGTTCACACCTAACATGAGAGGGACATTGGGCCCGTAAACATCCGCATCCAGCAGCCCGACCTTGTGGCCCAGCTTGGCCAGCGCGACCGCAAGGTTCACCGACAACGTGGTCTTTCCCACGCCACCCTTGCCGGATCCGACGGCGATGATGGCATCCACGCCAGGCAAAGGTTGCGGTCCCTGGGCAGGCGGGCCAGGACGGGACGGTACATGGGCATTCAAGGAATCACACTCCAGACGACTGTAAGATGAGGAAGAACCTTTCTAGATTATACAGTTGGGTTTTCGCTATCGCTTGCCTCTGCGCCGGCGCTCTAGTTCGGCCCGGCGGATTTCGCGTCGCCGCCCCGCGTCGTCGTAGCGCCGCTGCTCGTCTTGCGTCTCAGGAATCACCGGCGCAACCTTGAGATGGTGCCCCGCACCATCTATGGCCACAAAGGTCAAGTACGCCGAGCTGACGTGCTGCGAGGTGTCCGCAATGTAGTTCTCGACGTGAACTTTGACTCCGACTTCCATCGAGGTGTTGAACACACGGTTCACCGACGAACGCAAGATAACCAGGTCTCCTACTCGCACCGGCACCACAAAGTCCATGTGATCCACCGAAGCTGTAACCACATAATTTCGCGAGTGCCGATGAGCAGCCATCGCGCCGGCCAGATCAATCCAGTGCATCAGCCGGCCTCCTAGCAGCGCGCCGAGAGGGTTGGCATCATTCGGAAGAACAATCTCCGCCATTTCCGATTGCGAATCCCGAACGGGCCGCGCGGTAAGCGTTTCTTCCTCCATGCAGCTTCTCTTCCTCGCCGCGATGATTCCCGGAGCAATCTCGATCAGCTTGCGACGCGCCTCGTTTCAGACCGCCCACACTTCGCCAAATACGACTCCAGACAACATTCCGCCATTCTTTGCACGCGCGCGTCAGCGTGGCTACGCACCCATCGCTTCGACTTCATCTCAAAC
>QIAN01000167.1 GCA_003225005.1 Acidobacteriota bacterium
GATCAACTTGCTCGCCCTCTTGCCGCTCACGCCTCACGGTCTTCCTTTCGTCCCATTTCGTTTGGAGTTGAAGAAATGCATTTGCCCTAGCGGTACGAAGCGTACCATTTGGACATGAGGAGATTACATGCAGAATGCTCCCACTCAGAACCTTCTGATCCCTCTTTACCCTCCGACATTCTCCTGAGGGAAGAGCCGGAAGACGAAGAAGAGGACGAGGAGAAAGCAACGAAGAGGAAGATGACGACGATGGGGACGAAGGCTACTCAGAGTGAGCGCGTCCTTGATTCAGTGGGGAACGATGAAGCGAGAACATTTCGTCAAGGTAGTCGAAGAAACTCTCGACACGCTGCCAGAGGAATTTCGCAGTCGCATTCAGAATGTTGCTGTTCTGGTAGAAGATTTGCCGCCGAACCAGCGATCAGTGAAGCCGGGGCAACGAGGGCGGCTGCTTCTGGGCATCTTTCATGGCGTGCCCACCACCAAGAAGAGCATATTCGACTTGCCGAGCGGACCCGATCACATCGTCCTCTATCAGAAGAACATTGAAGCGGTCTGCTCAAGCGAGGCCGAAGTCCGCGAACAAATCCGCCTGACTGTCATCCACGAACTGGGCCACTATTTTGGGATGACCGAGGAACAACTTAGCGACGTTTAGGACTCTGGTCGAGGGGGTGCGAGGCGGACCCGTGAGGCAGCAATGGAATATGCGATTGGCTTGATACTGGCGGCGTCTGTGGCGGGTTTGGCGACTGTGATCGGCTTTGACCGGGAACGTGCTTTTTATCCGACCGTGCTGATCGTGATTGCTTCCTACTATGTGTTGTTCGCTGCGATGGGAGCTTCCAGCCGCACTCTGATCATTGAAAGCGCAGTTGCAAGCGGCTTTTTGCTGGTTGCCGTCCTCGGCTTTAGAAGAAATTTCTGGTTCGTAGTCGCTGCCCTTGTTGGGCACGGGGTTTTTGACTTCGTTCATCATCTGTTCATCGACAACCCCGGCGTGCCGCACTGGTGGCCGGGCTTCTGCTTGGCGTTTGATGGGTTTCTCGGTGTGTTCTTGGCGGTGCGCCTGATCAGGCACCCTGACTTGTGTCGCGGCACTTAGCTTGTTCCCTGCATCCAGCTATACTCCCGCAAGGTGTGAATCGAGAGTCCGGGGAGGCAATGATGGCACCGCAAACCAGACGCGAGTTTGCGCAAAGTTGCGCGGCTGCTGTGGCTTTGGGAACATCAGGAACAAGCTCTTTCGCCAGTGACGAAACCTCTAAACCTTACGACGAGGGATTCGCTTCGTATCAGGAGCGCCGACGAAAGGAACTTTGGAGCTTGCTCGGCGATATCCCATGGCAGCATCGTGCATCACCGCCGAAGTTGTTAAGAACTGAGAAACACGACGGCTACACCCTCGAACGACTAGTCCTCGACCTGAACGGTATAGAGCCTGTTCCAGCGTTGCTGCTGATCCCCGACAAACGCCGGTCACCTGCTCCGGGTCTCCTTTACATCCATTGGCACGGCGGGATGTATGGACTCGGCAAGGAACAACTTTTGCTGGGTGTTGACGCCCAGCCTGCCTACGCCCCTGTGTGCGTTGAAAAAGGCATGGTAACGCTTGCCATTGATAGCTGGTGCTTCGGAGAACGCAAGAACGAAGATGATGGGAAAAGTGGCGAGGAAGATGCGTTCAAGCTCATGCTGTGGAAGGGGCAGGTGCTCTTCGGAATGATGATGTATGACGAACTCCGCGCCCTTGACTATCTTGCCAGTCGCTCAGAAGTCGATCCCCAACGTCTGGGTGCCCTCGGAATGTCGATGGGCGCAACCAAAGCGTGGTGGCTTGCGGCTCTCGATCCACGTGTTCGTTTATGTTTGGACGTTTGCTGTCTTACGGACTACGAAGAACTGATAAGGACACAGGCCCTCAGGGAACACGGGATTTATTACTATGTGCCATCTCTGTTGAAGCACTTCCAGACGGCAGACATCAACGAACTGATCGTGCCCCGACCTCACCTCAGTGTGAATGGGCGACTCGATCCCCTGACTCCCGCGCTTGGTGTCGAGAAGATTCGCGATCACCTGCTGCCACTCTATCGCAAGTATGGCAGGGAGCCGGATTGCCACGTTGAATTGTTCGATTCAGCCCACGTGGAGCTACCGGAGATGAGGAAACTCATTCTCGAATGGATGGACCGCTATCTCATCGACAAAAACCCGGCTACACAATAGCCGAATTGTTAAATCAATCGGGGACGTTGCTCGTGCTGGCTGGGCTGGGTGCTTCGGTCGGTTCGATGCTATCGGCCTTGCCTTGGCTCGTCGCACTATCAAAACACAAGCAATGGACGTTTGGGATTTCCGGTGCTCTGATCATTCTCAGCCTCAGCTTTTTGAATATGTACTTGGTTGCTCCGAAGCTCCGTACACAGGCGTGCGATCCAGAAGACTCGGCGTGCGACGATGCAACCAGAATGAGCAAAGTCCTCTTGTGGTGTTCTGGAGCGGTATACGGGTTGGGATTTTTCGTGGCATGCGTACTCGGCCCGATTCTCGCCCAGCTTGATAGGTAACGAACGATTCTCCCCGGCATGGCACGAAGGTGGTGAGGTATATAGCGTATCCCGCGCTTCCGCTTATTGTGTGAGCATCATCGTGGTGCCTTCCCCTATGGTGGCTTCCCCTATGATGACCAAGACTCCTTTGACCTTCCCTGAGATCGTCGCACAACTCAATGCTCTCAGTGACGAACTGAAGCGCCTTAACAATCCGAGCGAAAGGCGAGCTATGCTTAAGAAATTCCGCATGCTGCTCGATGAAGCGGACAGCACGGCTCTCAGGGATGATGGAACGACTGCCTCCGACTCCTGAACCACTCTCCAGTGGATTCCTCAAAATACGGCACGTGGAACAGTTTGGGCGTCGTTTCCGGCAGCCAGAACTCCGATTACCGCAGTATCCATCAAAGGATGACCATAGTTGGGCTCCAGTACCACGAGAGGGCCATCGTGTTCCACCGTGAGCGTCGGCTAGACTACAGATCAGCACCGAATATCGGTCTTGCGAAGCAATTTGCTGTCAGGGGAGGAACGCGATATGGGCAACATCGTGCCAAACTCGGCTCCGCAAATTCTTGAACTGACGCTGGATAAGGTGAGGCTCAGGGCAAATGCTAATGGCGAGTGTTTCGGCGGCGAAATCATGGATGCGATGCGCGAAGCTGCCGCAGGTCTTCGAGTAGATCGCTTGGAAGTGCTACTCACTAGGACCGTTCTCGTGCAAACCATGGAATCATTGGGAGAGAACTATCCAGCAGAGGTGTTACAGGATTACGAGAATCCAATGCAAGTATCAAAAGCTCTCAGGTATTTGAATGAGGCGATAAATTGGACGGCACGCCTCAAAGCGTCGGAGCAACGGATACGGGATGGAGAGAACGACACCGCCGTTTGTTCGACGGCAGAAAAATCCACTAACTAAAAGTTTCTGTTTTCCGGGAATTTCGTTGCTGCCCAGCCCAGCGATCATCTCCGGCACGGGAGGAGTATTCGAGACCTATCACGGAATGGCAGATGCTCCATCAGATGTCCACCCTATCCTCGATCTGCCATCCGCGTTGAGGTTGCTGGAGCCATTTTGCAGTAAGCTCTACGTCCTCCTACGCAGAGGTACTGGAAAAGAGAAAGACGAATTCTCCCTCCAGCGTCGGTTTCGTGCCTGCTCAGGGTTGTTGGTCTGGCCGGAAAGAGCCTTTTCACGAGATAGCTCGGAAGGGTCCGCCAGCACGCCCGCAAGTTGTTGAACAACAAAGTTCGGGCTTAACTGTTTCGGGTAGTCAGCAGGGTAAACCTTCTGCGCCAGTCGGCATGACCTCGGTCGTTCACGACGGTATGCCCGTCATTCATGATCCAGATGGCTACGACCAGTGACTCGCCTCGTCGGAACAACAGGTCGCGAACCGCGATGGGCTATAAACTTCCTCTTCATTACTCCCCAAACGACAGGCGCTCGCGCCGTCAGCACCCGAAGATTCTTCCCGCATGCAAGTCTCAAACGCTGCAAAGGTTGTGAATGCGTGAGAGTCCACCGTTTCGCTGAGATTCGCTCTGCTAGGAACTGCGCTGCTGTTGCAGTCCACCTACTCCAGCCTCCGATCAAAATCGCGGTCCGTTGCAGGATAAGCTCGGTGCGCTGTGCCCCGACTGTGAGGCCGCCAAGGATGCGTGCTCGAAATGTCGCGAGCCGATGATCCTTCTGCACTGATTTCCAACAGCCGCGCAGATTTCCAACAGCAGCGGAACCAGAGACTCGCAGTCTCGCGAGCCAAGAGCCCAGTATGCGAGGAACTTCATGCCAATAATTCGTCATGCCTCGGAGAATGACCGTCGCCCGCGAGTACAAAACTGCGAAATTTGGGATTCTCAATTCGCGAAGCGTACCGTGCATCTGCGGCGGATTCAGGGGCGTGGCGACAGCGACAGCCGCCTTCGGTGCCGCCGTTCCCGGTCTTGCGCCGCTTTCGGCCGGTGGCTGTGCGATTCTCTGAACGTCGGTGGGCCAAAGTAAAGGCGATGAGACTGTACTCGGGTTGTTTGGACTCGCACCTCGCAAAGTCCGCTCGCGCTGTGCTTGTTGTAGCGAGAGTTCGACCATTTTTGCAGAAAGTCGTGAAAACTCCGCGAATCGCGCTGTCCCGCTTTTGGATCGACCGCCCGCTTCACGTTCGGTGGTCTGCCAAGTCCACGCATGCGGAATTAGCTGCTCGTCGTCATTAGGTTTCTGTTTGCGCCGCAGGAACATATGACCATTAGATACTCAAAAGAGAGGTAGATGTTCGTTCAATCGGAAACGCCAGCCGCAACCACCCCGTCAGAAACTTTCGGAGTCGAAATCTCCCGGCGCTTTGCCCACAACCAGTTCGCAGTGGCAATCATCGCCGTAATTCCCATCAGCAACGCCTCGCGAGCCTGTAGCTGCGTTAGCAGCGCCAACGCGATAAGAATTCCTGTAACCGCAAGCGTCCGCCCAAAGGGAATCCGCAGAGCATCGGCATGAGGCCGACGTTGGCGCAAACGAATTAGTGCCGCACACATTCCCGAATAAATGATGACCGTCGCGCCGCCAGAGAGTGCCGCTGCCCATAAGAATGTTCCGGTTGCAGCCAGCCCCCAGACAATCCCCGAGAAAAGGACTATTGCTGCTGCTGGCGTTTTGAATCGTGTATGCAATCTCCCCAAAAACGTCGGGAAGTCACCTCCCAACGCAAGTGAGCACGCAAGTCTGGGCAGGTTCAATATTGCACCTGATAACCAAGCGTAGGTGGACATCATTACTGCGATAACAACGAACATCTCGCCATCTCTGCCGAGGAGCACGGACGCTGTATCCGCCAATGGACGATCAGTCGTGCTCGCACCTATGGCTGCTACCGTAACGAACTGCAAAAGCGCATATACGATCATGCATCCGAGCAAGCCTGTCAGAAGGGCGAATGGAACCGTTCGACGCGGTTCCTTCATTTCTCCCGCAGGGACGAGGGCGTGTTCCGACCCGCCATAAAAGAAAACGAGGAGCAATATTGCAGTCAGCCATGAAGCGCGACCGGGAGAAGTGATCTCTGAGGCATGGAGAAGTTCAACATGATGACTGAACCGGATGACTCCCAACGCAATGATCAGTGCCAGTGGCAACAGCTTTAGCAGAGTCAACAGCGTGCTCAACCTTGCCCCGCTGCGAACCCCCACGAAGTCGCGGCAG
>QIAN01000168.1 GCA_003225005.1 Acidobacteriota bacterium
GATTTGCAGAAGGACGACAATGTTGATGATGCGGTAGCTGGTGCCGAATTTTGGGTGGGGCTGGCGGAACCATTCGCTGAGAACACCGTCTTCGGAGACGCGGTTTAGAACGCCGTTCGAACCGACGATGGCAGTGTTGACGGCGCCGGCGAGAATGACAGCGCCGACGACGACAACGAAGACGTGAAACACGAGTCGCAACAGGAACGGGCCGGCAAGATTCATCGCGAGTCCGCCGATGAGATTTTCTAGAAAGCCCTGGCGGACGTCGTCGGGGATGATCATGACGGCGAAGAAGGAAACGAGCGAGGTGAAGACCAAGCTGTAAACGAAAATAACGAGGCCGGCTTTTTTCAGGTTGGGAAGTTTCGGATGCTCAATTTCGCGATAGACCTGGGCGAGAGATTCTTCTCCGCTCATGGCCAGTACAGAGTGACCCAAACCGATGCCCACAGCGATCAAACCGAGCAACCCAGTGGCTTTTGAAAAATCGATCCCTTTGAGCCAACCGACGGCGTCGACGGTAAGGTGAAGATTGCGGGGATGAGGCAAAGGGGGAAGGTGCCAAGGGCGGACGTAGAGCGTGTAAACGCACCAGCCGATGAGGATGACCACCATGACGGTGACGAGCTTCATGATGTGGAGAGCTTTTTCGCTAGACTCGGGAATACCCTTGGTGTTTTCCCACCAGAAATAAACCGTGACGATGACGGCGAAACTTGCGGCGATGAGGCCTGTGGTACCGCCGGAGAAATGGCCTTTTGTGATGTGGAAATACAGGCCAAGTTCGTCGAGAAGTCCGCTGAGATACTGGCCCGCGGCGACACCGCTGATGGGGCCAGTGAGAATGTAATCGAACATCAGGGCGGAGACGGAAAATTTGGCGAGGCCGCCGCCGAGGGATTGCTTGACGGCGCGATAGACGCCGCCGCGGACGAACATGCTGCAGCTTTCGACGTACACCGCGCGGACGGCGTACGAAAAAATCATGATGGCAAGGATGAACCAGGGGGCGGTCTTGCCGATGAAACCCTCGGCTTCGCCGCCGGCATAATAGGCGGAGGAAGCGAGGTCATTGAGAACGATTGCAGCGGCCTTCCAGAAAGAAATGAAGGTGAGGAGAGCCGTGGTGGCGACTATGACGCGCGGAACTGCGTTGCCGCGCCCACCCTGGGCGGCAGGGATATTGGGAATCGTGCTCATGTATGGGTATTCAGACCAGCAGGTTTTAATGCTCGCAAATTTGGCGGGGGAAGTCTAGCTGGCGGGAGATTGGGCGCATCGCTGAAAGGAGACATAAAGCATCGCGAGCCGTTTATGTTTACAGGACTTGGAGGAAGAGCAGAGCCAGGAAGACGCGCTGCACAAAAAGTTAAAGATTGAGATGGGCTGACGAATCTGCTACGTTGCCCAAACCTGAACTCTCCCCAGTAGGAGAAAACCAATGGCTAGCAAATCGCATGTCGTATTACCCGGAAGCAAGAGAGCAAAAGACCCTACGGCGAAACGGATCGGGGAAATCGATCCGAATCAACCGATGGAAGTGACGGTGGCGTTAGCGGGACCGAAACTGCCGGGAGCAGACGAGTACGTGGGACAAAGGCTGACGAAGGAAGAGTTGGCGCAGAAATTCAGCGCGAAGAAAGAAGATGCAGAGAAAGTGGAAAAGACGCTGAAGAAGTTTGGCTTGAAGGTGGAGGATGTTTCGCTCGAGACCCGCAGCATGCGCGTGAGCGGGACAGCAAAAGCGATGGAGGGGGCGTTCAAGCCGGGGTTGGCGCTGATGCACTCCGTGGCACAGGGCGACTATCGGGGGCGGGAGGGGGCGATCCAGATTCCGAAAGAGTTGAAAGGGATTGTGACGGGCGTCTTCGGGCTGGATCAACGCCGAATGGCAAAAAGGCAGAGGATGGCAGCGGCCGGCGGCAGCCATACGACAACGCTGCAGCCCTTGGGGCCAGCGGACCTTGAGCAGCGGTATAACTTCCCGCCGGGAGACGCTGCGGGACAAAACATCGCGATTGCAGAATTTGGCGGAGGATACTTTGCCGACGATACGACGGCTTATTGCAACAAATTCGGGCGAGGCGTACCGAACGTGACGGCGATCGCGGTGGATGCACCCGCGTTTACGTTGCAGCAGATCCTTGCGTTGCCGAAACCGCAGAGGATGGACCAACTGGACACGAGCATTGAAGTGATGATGGACGTGCAGGTAATCGCGGGATTGTGCCCGAAGGCGAATATTTCGGTGTATTTCTCGACGTTCGATCAGAAAGGTTGGGTGGATTTACTGAATGAAGTAATTAACGCGATGCCGACAGTGCTTTCGATTAGCTGGGGATTGGCCGAGGACGATCCAGGATGGTCCAGCAATGCGGTTTCCGCGATAAATGACCGGCTGAACGCGGTGCGATTACTGGGGATTACGACGTGCATCTCGTCGGGGGACGACGGGTCCGGGGACCA
>QIAN01000169.1 GCA_003225005.1 Acidobacteriota bacterium
GTCATGGCTTGGCGCGACGGACTCAAAATCAAGTGACATTCCAGCGCATCCCAAGACAACGGCACTCAGACTGAGTGCCGTTTTTGCGCTTATTTTTCTTGGTACTTTTCCTTCCGCCTTCTGCTCGCGGGAAACCTTGAATGGTGAACATATCGCCTTTTAGCTGTTGAAATCAGGCCATAGCGCTCAGAATCCAGGTCAGGCTGCGTCCATTTCCGCCGCGAATTTGGCGATAGAACGGATCGACTTCAGCTTGTCCTCCCCTAAGCCGCGCAGCTCTTCCTCGCGGAGTCGCTTTTCGTACAAAAGTCTCCCGAACACGTGCGTGAGTCGCGAATACCGATAGTCGTACTTGCGGTCGATCTCTTTACGATGTTGGGTCAGGTAATGTTCCAAATCCCACAGGTCCGCGGGTTCATTGATCTGACTGGCCATCTGCTTTGTTTCCTGCATCACATCGTGCAGCTCCCGCTTCCGAGCAGCGTCGAAGGCTGTGCGGGCGACTGCCTTTTCTGAACTCGACCAAATCGGTTCGTTCTGGTAGGGATAGCGGTCTTGAGTCGCAGACGGGGTGGTCATGGTCCGATCCTCCGTGGCGGCATTCTATCGCTTGGCAAGACGCCATTTCTAGCGGCGTCACGGCGGCGGAGTGAAAATTCGTTTGATCAGGCTGCACGTCCGTTCTGAGGTGAAAGAGATCGTTTACCGGATGTCCGAGATTCTGTTTGCAGCCGAGATAGCGTTCTGTCGTCTGGGACGGATGCATGCCCCAGCAAGAACTGAATCTGCTCAAGCTCGCCACCGCTGCTGTGACACAGCTTCGCACAGGTTCTCCGCAAGTCATGCGGTGCAATATGCTCCAGGCCCACTCTCTCGCAGCAGGTCTTGACTACGTACCACACAACATTCTGCGAGATGCCTTTCCCCCATACCTTTCCCAGCCTAGCGACGGCTCGAAAGATCCTTCCCTCCGTGACGCCGGCTGCCACTGTCCATTGATCGAGCGCGGCTTTGACCCATTCTGGAATGGGGACAGTGCGGATGTGTCCACCCTTGCCGATCAGGTCCACCACCGCCCAGTGACCCTGGCGCATCTGGATCTCATCCAACTCCAGGCCCACAAGTTCTGATCTGCGAAAACCACAACCAAACAGCAAGGCCAGCATCGCGTAGTCGCGTTTCGCTCGCATGCTATCCCCACAAGCACGCTTGAGTACTTCCGAACTCTCCTCGGCGCTCAACCAATTACCGGAGCGGAACCCAAGTTGCTTGACTCCTTTCACTCGGCTGATCCCCGCAGCCAACTCGGGACTCAGCAACCCCGAGTCGGCGGCTTCGTGAGCGAGGCGGCGCACGGCAGCGAGTTGTTGGTTGATGGTGTTTGCGGCCAGGCCGCGTGATTCCAAGTGCATGCGGTAGCGAACGACTACGATGCGATTGAAGGCTAGGCGAGGCTCGGAGCAGTACCAAGCAATAAATTGATCGATAGCGTACTCGTAAACGCGGCGCGAGGCGGGCGAGCCGAGGCTGTTGAGCACTGCCAATTTGCAATGATCCAGATCCGGCAGACGAAGCACCCGGCGACGGTAATTCGGCTTGATTCTCTGTTTGCCCATGGCGACGGCCTCCCATGCCGCAGCACGGGATTACGGCAGACTGGGGGCCCAAACCGCAACCGGCGGCGCCAGTAGAATCTGAAGTGCATATGGCCAAACGACAACCGGAAACCGAAGCCGACCTGGGTGGATGTTAAGGCTAAGCTCGCGAGTTTTGATCGTGGAGCCTTGTTGGCAGTGCTTCACCATCTATACGCTGCGGACGAGGGCAATCGGGCGTTTCTTCATGCCCGTTTCGGTTTGGGCCAGGACCCGCTTCAGCCGTACAAGAAAACCGTTGATCGATGGACTGTGGCCTGATGTATTCCGAGGGCAAGAAACGTCTATATCAAGAGCCAAGAGGGCGATCACCGACTACAAACAGGCGATCGGTGAGCCCGAGGGACTTGTTGAGTTGATGGTTTTCTATTGCGAACGGGCGGTCGGATTTTGTCGAGACGTACGCCATCAAGACACGGCATACTTCGATGCGCTGGTGCGAACGTTCGAGCAGGCGCTCAAAACCTCAACCACCCTGGCAGCCGCCGTCCAGAGCGGTCTTCTCACGAGGCTAGACCGTGTGCGGAGTATTAGTCATGAGCTTGGCTATGGTATCGGCGACGAAATGGATGTTCTCCTTGCCGAGTTCGTTCAATCGTTTCAGCACAGGGGTGCTTCATGGAGATAGATGAAGAAAAGGTCGACGAGGCGGTACTAGCGCTGCTGTACCTGACCACATTTAAAGACAAACCAAATTGGAGAGCGTGGAAAAGTCACAATTGGGATTCTCTTGATCGACTTCATCAGAAGGGTTACATCTCGGATCCCGCCACGAAAGCAAAATCTGTTCTGCTGACCGAGGAAGGTGCGAAGCGGTCGCAAGACCTGTTTGAGAAATACTTCACGAAATAGCGGCAGGATCTATAGCGAGCCTCGAGGTTTCGTTCGGAACCCATTTCCAACAGCGCCAGAATCAGTTCGCCGGGTTTTGAGTGCTATTGATCGTCACCTATCGGTTCAGACCGGGACTATACTTGGGCGTTCAGCCGACCGAAGGGGCGCATTATGAGACTTGCGATACTGCTCTTTTACTGTGCCTGTGCATTCGGGCAAAATACTTTGCCTGCTCCTGAAACAAATTCGCGGACTCCAGCAAGCTCTTCAGCCAACAAACCTTTGCCCGAGGAGAAGCCGTGGATTGAGGTTGACAGCCTGCACTTTCGCGTATTGAGCAATGGCAGTGAAGGAGATGCCCGTCGTGTGGCGCGCGAGTTCGAGCAGATGCGGGCCGTGTTAGCTGATCAATTCCCAAGTTTCCGTCTGGAAAGTGGGGCACCGTTGCTCATACTCGCCCCGCGTGACGAGGATACGGCCAAGAAACTGGCACCACAGTTTTGGAAAGCTAAAGGGGCAAAGCCCGCCGGATATTTCCAACATGGCTGGGAGAAGCAGTTTGCTATGGTGCGGCTGGACACTATCGCACCAGACACATACAAGGTCGTCTATCACGAATACGTCCACACAGTTCTGCACATCAATTTTCGATGGCTTCCTTTGTGGCTAGACGAGGGTTTGGCGGAGTTTTACGGTAACAGTCGCTTTGAACGAAGCAAGATTCTTATAGGGGCTCCGACGATCCGCTATGCCTATCTCCAAGGTAGGGCGCTTATTCCCATCGACACCCTACTGACCGTAAATGGGCGCTCGCCTTATTACCATGATCAGGATAAGGTGCAGATCTTCTACGGTGAAGCCTGGGCGCTTGTTCATTTTCTGACCTTCGGTCCAGGAATGCTCGGCACGACGAAACTGACCCAGTTCAATAACCTGCTACAGCAAGGCACGGAACAGAAGAAGGCTTCAGCAATTCTTCGGAGATACGGCGGATCTGCAGAAAAAGCTCGATGAGTACGTGCATCACCCCGCGTTCACCACGGGCGTAATCGAGACTCCGCCAAAACTCGACGAGAAAGAGTTCCCCGTGCGGGCCTTGAGCATGGCGGAAACCGAGAGCCAATTAGGTAGTTATCATTTGTGGAGCTATCACCTGCCGGAAGCCCGTCAGTACATTCAGCAAGCGGTGAAAGACGATCCCAAACTTGGCTTCGCTCACGAGAACATGGGATTCCTTGATTTTAGAGACGGTAAAGACGAAGAGGCAACCCGTGAATTCTCGCAAGCGTACGAACTGGATAACAGTCTATACCTTTCGCTTTTCTACATGACAATGCTGTCGGCGGTCACGCGCTCCGATAAGCCCGCCGACCAAGCGAGCCTGCATGACGCGCTGCTGAAGACACTGGACCTCAATCGTCAGTTTGCACCTGCATACGTCGAACTCGCGCTGTTGGACATACGGCAAGGCAAGTATTCTGCCGCTCTCGGCGTGGCGAGGCGAGCGGAACAGTTGGAGCCTGCACGAGCCGGATACCACTTGCTGAGCGGCCAGATATTGCTTCGCCTTGGACGCGGAACTGAAGCCTCAGCGTTTGCGAGATATGTGGCGGAGCGCTGGTTTGGCCCCGATCACGATGAAGCGGTCGCTCTCTGGAACGACATTCCCGAGCAGCAACGCGGGCAGGGTGATCCGCTTTTAGAGGAAATCCCCAAGGATACTCAGACCGCCGAAGGTATAGTCCACTCGACGACTTGTCCCGATGATGACAGCATGATCGTGGTACTTAATCGCGGCGACCAAGCTCTGACTTTCCATGGCAAGTTTCCATTCATGAGTGGCTTCTCCGACACTGTTTGGTATGGAACGGATCACTTTAATATCTGTCGGCACGTCGAAGGGTTGCGTGCCATTGTTCGTTATAAGCCATCTGCTGAGAGCAGGTATGCAGGTGAACTTGCTGAACTAGAATTTCGCGAGGAACTGCCCACACTTCCTGCGCCGAAAGCGGATACGGCCACCTCGAAGTAACTTTTTGACCGCCGTCTCGAAAGCCGATCCCACTGCGAAGGCGGCAGTCACCGTTCACATCCGTGCAGCCTGCACCGTCGCACTGGTGGAGCAGGCGTTCTGAAAACCCGGTAACTGTTGAGAAATCGCGGTAGCACGCATTGACCCACCGAGCATGGCGAAATCTCGCCAGCGGCAACTTCTGGGGCCGTTCCCAGCGTGGTCCCGAAACGGGACAACACGATTTGTCAGCGCTTAGAAGTCGCAGTCCACGGCTGACGCAATACCTACGTTACCTTTCGGCCACACGGCACACCGACTAGCATCCTCTTAGAATTCTGGGCTGTTGGGGATGCCGCCGAATAGGAGCAGAATAAGGCGGGGAGAAGCTCCGCAATTTGGAGTGGCCTGCGAGAATCCTTCGCTCGACCGGAAACAGCCCAATTCTTTCCTTTAGTGCGCGCCAGAAAGCGCATCCGAGCCGGGGCGAAATCGTGGTCAGCAGCGATTGGCGTCAAGACAGTCCAGCAACTGGCTACCTTAACGCCGATAACAACCGTGAACGCCGATAACAACCGTGGTGTCGGGCCGCGCTCGAACGCCAACGGATGGGAAGCCGTCCGAAGTCACCTTCTATCGCAATCCTCTTGGTAAGATCGGTGGACACGGCGGTAACTACAGGGTAGCCTCGCTCAGCCCGGACTCTGTGCTGCTTAGTGCCGCTCACGTTTACACCGTCATGGGTGGTCCTCGTATCAATTTCAACCCTCTCTTCGTTCACGTGCTGTTCGGAATGGCTCACGTTAAGGTAAGTCGATCTGACGCGGCGGTCACATCACAAGATGGTCTTGCTGCAGCGGTTGAATTAGGTGGCGATCGAAGGTTAGCTCACCACATGGCTGTCCGCGTATCGGCGGACTACCTTTTCGCCTACACCGGACAACCAGATCGGAAACCGCAGAACAACGTGCGTGCTTCCGTTGGGTTGGTGTACCGATTCGGCGGAGCGCGAACCGACTCTGGAGTGGAGCACGCAAGTGACAAGCCAACAAGTGCAGCACAGCCACCGAATGCGGAGCCGCGCCGAGTGGCACCAGCCACCCTCAGTGCGGGGATGAATGTATACGCGCTCGGAGTCGTCGTCACACTTGGGAGGAATCAGGGAGCTGAGATTACAAGTGAAGCACCTAACGGTGTGGCCGCGCTCGCCGGACTACATCCGGGTGACGTGATTGACTCCGTGGACGGCAAGCCCGTGAAGACGCCAATAGAACTGGCGGCGGAACTCTCGGGCAAGCCTGCAGGGACAAAGATACGACTCGGCTTCTTGATTCGTGGAGAGTGGGAGACGGAGACTGTCATCTCATTAAATGCGACTCCCTGACGCCTGGAGCCGCCAACCGCAACACGCCCCCCTGCGGTTCCAGCAACCCCGCCGGCGAACAGCTTGCAATATCTGGCAAAAATCGGCTTGGTTGAGGACGAAGCTGGTGTGACCAAAAATGCCTCTATAGCGCACGTCCTTCACACGAGGAACAAACCGTTCGCCACACTTGGGGCGCGCCTAACAAAACCGGGAAGGGGCGGCGATGCTACCATCCGTTAGCGGGCATCCGCGTCTTCACTCGCAATAATTTTACGACACAGCCGTTTTAGGCATTGACTTATGCCGCTCAGCAGTACCCGCGTGTTCCTTCGCAGTGGCGACTGAACCGGGCTCCCAGCCCGCATCGAGCCTAGAGGCGAAGCAGCAGCGTGACAATGAAGAAGCTGCTCAGCAAAAATCCGCTGCGTCTCCGGAAAATCAGTTCGGGCACGATTCGGGCACGATCACGGAAAAACTGCCCAAACATGGTGCATCTGAACTGCGTAGTTCTGCCGCTGCAGTCCTG
>QIAN01000170.1 GCA_003225005.1 Acidobacteriota bacterium
ATCCGAATAGTCAGCAAGCACTTCCAAATGAATTTGTTCTCCTGGAGTATCGAGTTCGATTCCCGAGAACGATGCAGACATGCTTACGGGAAAATCCTGTCTTTCCACATCAATCTCGACCGAAGCGATTATCCGCTCCTTACCTGACTTTGGCGTGCCTCCGACGGTCAGCATATACCTTCCCAAATCGATATCCTTCGGTATGGGCACGGAAAGTTCACCCGGAAGCGGCGAGATAATTCCGGCAAATCCGATCGGGTCTCGGCCGATCAGAGCTACTTCCGGAAATAAAGCGGGCGTTGGAGAAGTGACCTTCACGGTCAGCGTTTGGCCCGGATTCACAATGCTTCCTGCAGAGGGCTCTGTGATTTGGAGCACTGGTCTGGCTTGCGGAACCGCAGCGATAGTTGCCGGTAGGAGAATTGTTAGGGCAATTCCGGCCAAAACGACCCATACTCCGTTCAGCTTGGCGAGCATTCCAAGCCAGAGTATCGCACTTCCGCAATTAGTTTCGTAGTAGCCCAACGAGCTTAGCCCTCTGCTATTGAAATCCACATGATGGACGGTTACGGAGTTAGTGGCCGGAACGCCTCGCGACGATGAGAGTAGTGCCTTCGATTCTGGAAAGAAACAAGTTCAAGGCTGGGAAGACCAACCAAGGGAGAAAGGTCTCCGTCCAGAATGTTTGTCGATTCAACGAATGTTACACGATGTAGCTGACTCGTGCTTATCCGGTCCTTTCAGCTCGCCACCAGGCGTTGTGGTGCTGGGTTCGGCGGCGCCCAAGATATCCGGTTTTGCTGAAGCAACCGGATAAGCAGAAGCTGACTAAGTACTCCTTTTCATAAGTACGATGACGTATTAAATAGTATTACACAACCAAATTCTGATAGGCTTGGCATGTGGGAGATTCTCTCTTATGCCAAGAACAAGCCCATTTCGGATCATCCTCTCCAAGGAAGAGCGCATCATGCTGGAGACTCAGGTGCGCCAGTATACGTCACCGTATTGTGATGTGGTTCGCGCCAAGATCGTGCTGCTCGCGGCCCAAGGACTCTCCAACGACGTCATCGCTGCTCGCCTAGATACTCCACGCCAGATTGTTAGCAAGTGGCGCAAGCGATTCGCCCTCGCGCGGCTTCCCGGCCTCGAGGCTCAACCTCGGGGCGGCCGACCCGCCCTCTTTTCCCCCCAGCGTCGTCGTCCAAGTTAAAGCTCTTGCCTGTGAGCTCCCTCATCTCTTGCAGCTACCGCTGTCACGACTTTCTCTTTCCGAGATTCGGCGTGAAGTGATCACCCAGGGCTTGGTAGCTGAGATTAGCGGGGCCACCTTGTGGCGCTGGCTCAGCTCCGATGCGCTCCGCCCTTGGCGACATCGCAGTTGGATCTTCCCACGCGACCCTGATTTCGCGGCCAAGGCTGGGCGCATCCTTGACCTGTATGATCGCGTTTGGCAGGGACGCCCTCTCAGTGCACGTGAGTTTGTCATCTCGGCGGACGAAAAAAGCAGTATTCAAGCCCGCCGCCGCAAGCAGCCTACACTGGCTCCCGCGCCTGGTCGTTCCACCAGAGTCGAACACGAATATTTCCGTGAAGGCGCTTGGACCTATCTGGCCGCGTGGGACGTACATCGGGCCAAGGTGTTCGGCCGCTGCGAAAAGAGAAGCGGCATTGCCCCAGTCGGTCGTCTGATCAAGGAAGTCATGAGCCGAGAGCCCTATAAGTCAGCACGTCGTGTTTTCTGGATCATGGATAACTGCTCCGCCCATCGCGGCCAAAGGGCGGTCGATCGCCTCCGTTCTCAATGGCCCAACCTACTCCTCGTACACACCCCGGTTCATGCCAGTTGGCTCAATCAGATTGAGATTTACTTCTCCATTGTCCAGAGGAAGGTACTCACACCCAATGACTTCCAATCCCTCAACGAACTCGAACAGCGGCTGCTAGCCTTTCAGCGGCGGTACGAGGAAACCGCTTCTCCCTTTCAATGGACCTTCACTCGCAAAGACCTGGCGACCCTTTTGACGAAAATTGAAAACAAACGGTTCGCTCCCGCGGCCTAAATACGTCACCGTAATTCCGAACGGGAGTACTAAGCTGGGCTAATGGCTTCAAGGACTGAATATCGCCCATATTGTCTAGATATAGTTCCCGGAGCTTAGCCAGCGACGAAATCTCCTCGATAACGTGGATTTTGCCACAAGTACTGATTTCGAGCTTTTCCAATCGAACAAGATTCTCGATACCGCAGAGTGATACCAATTTTCTCAGGTCACCCAATCGCAAGGAGCGTAGTTCAAGGAGCGGAGTCAATCCTTCAACCAACGCTCGAAATCGGCGCACCTAAAATAGTAAGTGATTCCAGACGCGTCAGCCTTCCAAACTGCCGTGTATCGGTGCCGTTGAACCCGTTAACAAATAGCACCCTAAGTCCCAAAGCGTCAAAGACCGACATAGCTTTCGGCCGCCACTGCAGGCCGCAATCAAACAAGTGCGGGAACTCATGGAATCGAATTTCGTTTTTGCAGTACGCCAGAATGCGCAGCAATCTAAGATTGTGTAGTCGGTGGATTGGCTCGATGTGTTCAGCCGTCCTGCCAATGATGCTCAGTGCCAGCAGCTCCGGAAAGTTCGAGAGAAATTCCAGGTTCCTGCCTTGCCATCCTTTGCCGCGATTCAATTCGAGTTCTGCGATTGGTTGCTTGAGCAGGCTTCGCTCAGTCACGGCGTCCCAATCTGAAGTGAGGACTGCTCGCGTTCCGAACGCGCCGCGTTCGAGCAGATAGCCCGTGGCGGATTCCATTTAATCCGGAGCTTACCACACTGACCCTCACCCGGCGGGACGGCCTAGGTCCTGATTGCTTCGGAAAATCGGACAAATGAAATTGGCTGAGAGCACTTGTACGGTAACCGCGTAATACGTCCAAGTGAAGGAATCGGCTTGTCAGAACGTTTTTAGTTGTCGGAAGATCGCTGTCATCATCAGTACTGACATGGGAACTGTGATGAATAGGCCGAGCCCCAGCAAGCTTGCACCAATCACATTGACAACCAGAAGCACAAGAAGGGTCCACAACAGGTACGTCTTTGCGCCCATGCTCAGAATTGCGCTCTGTCGGAAACTGCGCACGACGCTGGTCTCGCCGTCGGCCATGCAGAACCCGAACAGGGCATAACGAACACCAATGTAAACTCCTGGGACGAACAAGAGCAGCAGGCCAATCACAACCATCAGAAGATAGATTATTTGGCCAGCTAAAAACTTGGGACCCAAGGCCAAGTGCGTGAAAATGTCCGCAAATGTCGGCTCCCTTCCATCGCAGAAGGCAAGGCATATTTGGAAAAAGCCGACTGCTAGACCAGCAACAAAGATTAAGAATGCTATGTGCGCCACGGCCCACAACACGATGCCCAACCGTTGGCCAGCAATAACTACGATTTCCAGGGCGACCCAGGCACCGAAGATTGTTAGGAGCACGGCAGTAAAGAGGCCAAAACGTTTCTTGAAGATAGGCCAGGCGAAGTTGAAAGCTTGACGAATGGATCGCGGAATACGCTTCACTGTTGGACCTGCAAATTGCCGCGCCCATATCCGGGAGACCCACAGTTTAAGGGGCGTCGATTAAAGTATGCGCTAATTGAGTCGTTGGTTGGCACTTGATCTCCGGTAAGCGCGTGAATCAGGAGTTAGGATTGCCGGTTAACATTTTTGCCGCGAACTGCGTCCTTGAAATTTGAAGCATCTGCTTCTGCAATTGCAGGTGGCCCGAGGAGTAGACCGATGAAACGCTTTGTAGTCCTGATCATGGTCATTCCGCTGCTTGCACCTATCTCCTTCACCCGCCTTCAAATACCTCACTCAACCCGCGTGTTATCATCGGGCCCCTCTCGGCGATCGCAAAGTCGGTCGGGTAAGGATGTCCCCGAATCGTGTCCTGTTACCAAGACTCCGGCCCGTCCCTTCACGCCGCCGTCGCCCTATCCCAGCAAGACCAGTCCAGATAGCTTTTGGTATGGGACGGCAAGGCTGTGGACAAGTCTGCCTGCTAACGGAACATGGAGAGGTTTGCCGCATTACACGCTTGGCGACCCAACATTTAGACAGAAGCTTTTTTACTGGCGGCAAGGATACAACTTGCAGTCAGAATCACCGCCGCATTTGTCGGTAACTGGAAAACGATTAGATGATTCTGCTCCTCCGTTAGCGGCTGACGAGGCCAATGCTGGCTGGCAAAGTGATAAGGAACACCCGTTCATAGTGACCGGAGTTAATTTTCCAACCTTAGGCTGTTGGGAAGTCACTGGGGATTACCATGGCGACAAATTGACTTTCGTCGTGTGGGTTGCGCCTTAGTGGTGAGCTAACTCTGATAAGGCTGCCTTACCGGAGATGTGAAGTAACACTTCACTTGTACGAGTACGCTGTTTACCAGGACCTGACCTCATCGCTCCCTCTGGGAAGCTCCTATAATCGTCTGGTGTCCAAATGCTGATGATGAGTCGTGCAATCGCCTGCGGCTTTCTTCTCTTCACCCCCTGCGTTTGCGCGCAAAGCAGCCCTCTTGACCGACGCGCTACCGATTTCCACTCGAAAGGTGTTGGCCTGACAGAAACACTCCTCAAGTTCTCACATCAGAAGCATCTTCCAATCGCCATCGAATACGTTGACCGGGCATCGATGGACCAACCCATTGATGTCAGTCTGCGAAACAAAACGATTCGGCAGGCGCTTCATTCCATTCTGAGGAAAGGCAACGGATACAGTTGGAGGTCGCGAAATGGGATCGTCGAAATCACGAACCGGCACGCGTCAAAACGTGCCGAAGACCAATTAAACAGAGTGATTCCGGTTTTCAAGATTTCAGAAGGAGCGGACGTTCAAATGACGTCCTCGATGCTGTGGTGGCAACTGCAAATCGAGCTCGACCCGAACCTGAAAGGAAAAGGATTCCTCGGTCACAGTATGGGTTCATCCACAATAAAACCGACGACATTGCACAACCGAACGGTGCGAGAGATTCTTTCCTATATTGTCCTCAATAGCCAAGCCGAGGGTTGGACCGTGGCGGGTCCCCCGGAATGCCTCGGCTTCACGCCGCATTGTGGGTTGTGGTACATGATTGAAGGGGAGCCTTCTGACGACAGCTCAAATAAGTTTCTGTTGCAGAAAATCCGCAAGAATCTGTGAGTTTATTGAAATGTATCAGCCTTACGCAGGCTGAGGGATTTACCGATACTGCCCTGCTCGGCTTGATTCTTTGCTCAAATTCCCGGTAAGCCGCGATACCGACACTGGCTATTTATGACGGCAGACCGTAAACCCTGTAGCCCTTGCCGGTGAAGAATGCTTTCACTTTTTCCGTGATCTCGTCCATCGTTTGGTGATCCGCCTCGCTCGCCAGGCCAACCTGCTGTATGCCGATGGATTTTCCATCTACCCATACCGATGCTGGAAGTGAGGCAAATACCTCCTCCAGCTTGGATACGGAGAACTCCTTGGTGATTCCGGCGTACGCGGAGCTAAAGGTTAAGCTACCTTTGGGAAGAACCAGAATGGAGGGGTAAAGGTAAATGGGAGTCTTGAGCGCTCGCTGATCTCTCGCTTCCCATTCGGCGATCGCACGAGGTCTCCCGTGAATATATTCGACCGAGTCCACCTGCCTCCCGTGATCATCCCACCAGAGGCAAACGCCTTCCTTCTTGCCGTTCACGTAGTTGCACGACGATTCCTTTTGCCCATTTTTATGCCAGCTCACCCATGTTCCTACGGGGTAGTTGTTGTGGTACATCCCCTGCGATGATTTCTTGCCGTTCTCCTGCCAATAGATCGTGCGGCCGTCAATCTTTCCGTTCCGATAGTCTTGCTCTGAAAATTTTTGGCCGCTCTCAGACCACTTGACGTATTTGCCGTGCAAAACCTCTTGACCGCTCTTTTCACGATAAAAGCAATACTCTGCCTTGGGCCTGCCATTTGAGAACCGTTCCGTCTTCTTCTGGACGTGCATGGGCCTGATCGCTTGCTCTCGGGATGGACTGTCCTGCGCCCAAGCAAAGAGCGGGACCATGACAATCACCAATAGCGATGCCCTTCGGCAGTCGTGGAAACTGAGCATGAAGTCAATCATAACCGTGGCGATCTGCGTCGGCAACGGATGAGGGAGCCAAGTCCTGGGTAGTCGGCTAACCGGAGATGTGGATTCATTCATCTGGTTAGGAGATTGCACCCCACATCGCTCTGACCTACTCGATCCGATTCCTGATGCATAGTTCGCATTGCGAGCACTATCTTTGGGTGGTGCTGCGTGAGCGGGCTGAACGGTTGATTCGACTCGAATGGCTGGCATATAACTGCTGCCGGAGTTCCGACGGTGAAAAGAAGTAACTTCGTGTTCATCGTGTCCGTGCTGATTGTCGTCGGTTGGTGTGCGAGTGAGGTGCGCGCGCAGGGACTGCCGGCTCCTTCTCAGCAGGCGCCTGCTGCGCCGACGCTCTTGGAGAATAAAGCCGCGAAGAATGTGACGGAGCCGTGCGTTCAGCCGGCGCCGATGGTACGGCTGGAAGATTACAACGGGCCCTTGAAGAAGGTCGTGGGCACGTTTGCCCGGCCTTTGGAACGCAAGGCGGTTCACCCCCCGCACTACGAGCCCGGTGTGAAAATGTGCACTCTCAAGTTCAAAGATAAATTCGCTCTGTTCGTGCAAGACGCGTTTGACCCAGTGACGTTTCTCGCCACTGGTTTCAACGCGGGACTTGACCAAGCGGAAAACACGGACCGCAATTATGGGCAGGGGGCTGAAGGGTACGGCAGGCGCTTTGGCGCCGAGTTCGCCGGTCAGGCCTCCTCCAGGTTTTTTGAGGACTTTGCGTATCCCTGGATCTTTTCGGAGGACCCGCGCTACTACCGCCTGATCCACGGCAGCGCCGGGAGGCGCTTGCTCCATGCGTTGGAGCATGCAGTCGTGGCTCATCGCAACGATGGCAAGCGCATGTTCAATTTTTCCGAGTGGCTGGGGACGACGAGCACGGTCGTGCTGAGTAACACCTATCACCCGGACAACCAACGCGGTTTCGCTCCAGCAGCGCAGCGGGTTGGCAACAGCATCTTCCAAGACATGGGTTTCGACGTGCTCCGCGAATTCTGGCCGGAGATTTCCCGTAAATTCAAGCTGCCCTTCCGCGGAGAACCCGAGCCGGTGAGCCACGACTCGAATCCTGCCACCAAGTAAGCCTTCGCGGCGAAATGGGCCGGTCTCTCCGCCGAAGAAACCGAAGCCTCAATGTAATGGAATGCCGCGTCAATACCTGAGGACACCTTCGCCCTGCGCGGCCGGCAGGCGTGACTATTTTCACTTGGCTGTGTAGTCGCCTAATCGGAAAGGTGGAGGCTAGTACTCGCAGCTTCGCTTTACGCCCGGCGCAGCAAATGCCATTCATGTTGATTCGGGAAACTTCTGTGTTCACGGGCGAGAGCCTCCGGGAATAAAATGACAACCGTAGAAATCACCAATGCACACCGAGATTGGGAGTTCACAAAATGCCCTCGGGCGACGCACAGAGAACGTGGTTTCCAGAAATGGTCGGGCGCTTACGGTCGAACTGACACGAAGGGATGTCAATGCCCGCCCTCATCAGCCTTCGAGACGAGCTTGATGAAATGCTTCATTGCATTCGAGCCAGCCGGAACGTCCGAACACCGATTATTACTTGCCGCAAGTGTGGGATGACAGCGCCAGCAGCGCCGCCCCATGTTAGCGTGCGCGCTTTGATTCTGGCTCTGTGCCGATTCGAAATCACCTCTAAGGATAGAGCCCGCGTACTGGAAAAGGAGTCGGTCGCATACCGTAAGCATCGCCGACTGACACGCGAGGGAAAAGTCGTAGCAGAGATGCCGGAGGTTTGTCTGCATTGAGACTCACTCAAGGGACCCCAGAGAGGCTGCGCCGGGCATGCTAAACACTGGGGAGATAGGTCGTCGAGCCATGGAGGCAGATCAGAGTGAGGGCGAATGCTCACCAAGGTCCAAAGACCTGGTTGTTTTCGAGATCCTCCGTGATTCTAAGTGCATGGGTTGTGGCAAGGTGATTTGGAAGGGTGAGTTCCTCTTCCTGGACGGGGAACAAGCACTATGCCTGAGCTGTGCTGATTTCGATCATCTGGAGTACCTCCCCAGAGGTGATGCCGCCCTTACGCGTCGCGCCAAAAAGTACAGCCGTCTTTCGGCGGTCGTTGTTCGCTTTAGCCGGTCCCGTGGCCGTTACGAACGCCAGGGTGTCTTGGTCGAGGTATCTGCGCTTGAGCGCGCAGAAGAAGAATGCCAAGCCGATGCTCAACAGCGCGCGGCACGGTGCAGGCGGGACGATGTGCGCCGTAGGGAACAGGACCGCGACCTTGTGGCACGGATGACGCAAGCCATTCTGGAGCTGTTCCCGGGCTGCCCCCGGGAAGAGGCACGAG
>QIAN01000171.1 GCA_003225005.1 Acidobacteriota bacterium
CATGGCAGATCCACCCTTTCTTAATAAAGCGGGTCCTAATCAACTGCTGCAAGGCTGCTGCGAATTTCATGCCCGCGATGCTAATTAAGAGTCGCTGCTTTCTGTAGAAATCCTCGATATCTTTCAGCGCTTGCTTGTAGTCATGACAATGAATTCCGTCGTGCCATTTTTTGCCAATCACGAGTTTTGCGCTCGATGGCCACCATTCGGTCAGGAAACCTCCGTCCGCGATCTGCCAATGATGTCCTTCATTGGTTATCGTTAGCGTCAGTCCCCGCTGCCCACACCACCGGCGAACGTTGGCCTCCTACTTCCAGATTTGCGCTTAGACGACGCGCATGGCGCATTCTGAAGTCCTCGCCTCGGTAGTACGGCACGATACGGTTCCTGCCAACGCTCACACTGTCGGGGATCGATCTTTTTCTACTCATTCGCGGACGTCGCCTCTTCAAGCTTCCTTAGTAACGAAAGTCGGGGCCAGTTCGGTCAGTTAGATAGGGTCCAGTCTGCTGGACCAGGGTGAGCTTCTCAAAATAGGACCAGTTCCTATCGATCGGGAGGAGGGCGTCATCGAAAGCGACAGTAGGACCAGACGCTCTCCCAGCGCTGAGGTGTGAACATTGTGTCACAACGAGCCGTGTTGGCGGCGCGTCAAGGATCGCAGGACTGCATCAAGCATACCATCAAGATCCTTCGAAACCGCTTCAGCAAGAAATCGCAGCATAATCCAGGTTCCACTCTAGTTTCAAGCGCCCCGAATCTGTGGGCTGTGGATCTGTGGAAAGTCTATTTCCTGGGAAGAAACGCATCGTGTGGGCTTCCGGACCCCGGCGCCGTGCCGGTTGCAAGAGTTTCTGCTCGGGTAAAAAAACCATTCTGAGTGCCTCTCTCAGGAACAGGACACCAACGCGAATTGTCGAATGATGGAGGAGCATGCGCGGTCGTTTGTCTGTTTAGAGAGATTCGTTATCGCTGATTCGGGTTGTCTACTGCAGCCTGGCAGGCGGGAAATAAGTGGAGAGATGCGCGCAAACTCCTGGGAAGCTTACTCGGAAAGGTGCCAGGCCAGGTTTTGCGTCGTAATCCACTTGGACGAGATCCGCGTTAATCAGATGGACTTGTCGATCTCGGCGAAATACGACTCTTGGAGTTCGGCAAGGGAAGCCACATTCCGCATGATTTTGCATTTTTTTTCATAATCCACTTTATACCGGGAAAACAGCATAATCGTCGTTTTCCAGAGGCAAGCATGTCGCACGCTTTCTCGATCCGGCGCCTGCGCGTTTCCGGTTGCTTGGCTGAGGTTATCGAGAAAATCCAGTCCCGGCGCGCCATTGGTGTGATGTCCTCCCACCCTGCCTGCGCCAGCGGTGCGGCTGCGAGGGCTTTGCGTAGATCCATTGGCACCCTGATCTCGGGTTCTTCTCCGGCCCGCGTAATCTCCACCGTTACCGTGTCGTCACCGTCTGCGCCTGCACCATCGTGCATGGCTCTCTTAACCGTGAGCCGGTGACTCCCCTTGCCGTTTGGTTTGAGAGCGGCTCGAAAAGGGAAGCCATTGATAGTTCCCTCAACCATCGTCATACGTCGTGATGGAAGCTTCGCACCCGCGCTCTTCGGCAGGGTTAGAAGGGTCCACGATCCAGTCTTCTCGGTCGCCTTAGGCCGAAACAACTTGGCACTGAAACGAATCGTTGACTTGGTTTCTAGCAGCGCAGCCAGTTTCATTTATTCTCATACTACCAAACAAAAATGCTTGCTAGGCCAGCTCCTAACTAAGCGCATGACCGAACAATGGGATGCACGCCAATTCCACTTTTCTGATTGGCACGGGACTTAGGTGATTAGTTCCGAGTTGCCAGCAACAAGTCCGACAGCAGGGAGTATTACCTTGGATTACTAATCCCCTGAATCGCGCGGCGTTTGACTTCCACCACGTCCATTGTGGTACCGCTCAATTGAAGGGGGTCCGACACCATTGAAATCTTCTGGTGGTCAGGAACGTGGTCGAGAAAAACCGGATCGTGATCTCCGCACCTAGCATACATTTCGTCCTGTCCGTGGCCTGCAACCGTATACACGATGCAGTCATCTCCCAGGTAATGAAAACCGGTAACGTCTTCAGTCACTGTTTTGCGAAGGAACACCCCGCCACGCACGAGATATTTCGGCTTTCTTCCAGACTCGGCTATGAGCGGTGTCTCGGTTGCTGAAGACCATCCTCCGCCGATCTTCTGATAACTCCATGGCGGGACGAAGAACAACCAGACAAGGGCAGCGAAAATGATGATGACGAATCCGGTCAGTGCCGCAACCGCCCAGAGCAAGAATCGCAGCCAGCGTTTCATTACCTGATCATAACGGGTCCAGGAGGTGGTATTCACGGTAAGTCGCGCATTGTGGGCGGCTGACGGAGGAACTCGGAAGTAATTCCACTTGCTTGGCCGCCTTATCGGAACAGTGGTTTTGGACCAATGTTCACTTGATTTCATAAGAATGTCGGCCCCTCGACCCGAGTAAACTTTCAAGTGGCCGGGGGCTATTCCACGTCTCCGGTAACCGCCTCACACGTCCAGGTGACGCCATTCAGAGAAAATCTGTTGCTTTCGAGGTGCTCACTCCGCTATCGCTTGCTCAGGAGGATTTCGATGCCAGAAATGGAACGTCGCTCCTTTCTCGGATTAGCCGTTGCCAGTCTTCCGCTCACTCTCTTTACACAATCATCCCGAGTCGAAGCACCAGCGAGCGGGGCTCTCGTACCTGCGGGCGAGGACAGGTTTGCTAAAATTCGTCCAATTCCCACAGGGTCGTCCACTTTCAAAGTTTCCACACAAGACAGCCAAGGCGGGCTCTTCGTGATGGAGCATAGCAACCAGAAAAAAGGCGGTCCCCCCGCCATCTACACCACAACGAAGACGAGTGGTTCTACGTGATTCAAGGTGAATATCTTTTAGAGGTTGGCTCTCAGCGACACCGTCTGAAATCGGGGGACTCCATTCTTGGACCCCGGGAGATTCCGCATGCGTGGGCATTCGTGGGCAATACACCCGGCAAACTGATACTCGTATACGCTCCGGCAGGGAAAATGGAAGCGTTCTTTGCTGAACGCGATAAGCATGGAGGCACCGCCTACTCGACCGACCTTGCTTTATATATGGCTTGTGGCATGGAACTTCTCGGACCGCCACTACCTTTGGACTGAGGACAGGGCTCGGCCTCCTGGGAAGCATTCCCGACTTACGTTCCATATTTGCCGAACGTGTCGCGGAGGGTTTCTACATCAACGTCGAGGTCAATCGCCTCGAAGCGGCACGTCATGGGTTGACCGTTGGAGATCGGTACAGCCGGGACTTTCGGGATGACATTGAGGAACTCAAGCGCGTTGTGACTATTTCTGCGTTTCTCTTTTGCTAGTTTCGTCGTCTGTAGTCGCGATGCTGATTCCCGCACTACGATCAACCAGGGCGAATCCGGCACATGCATTGCGCGAAGAGTGATTTGCTCGTTGACCGAGATAGAAACGGCCGCCTTTGACGACACGGCTCGACGTGTCCGTGTACTCGGGTATGCGGAGAAACAGGAGCGTTTCGCAGCGAAGGCAAGTGCCGAGCGAGTTCGCCCGACTGGCAAAATAACTTCCGGATGCGTCGACTATCCACTCAAGTTGAGCTGCGTGCGTAACGCCGCGTTTAGCGCGCGGATCAAGGAAGTCACTGATGCCTGGTCCTTGCGCACTCTCTTGATGCGCAAGCGAGGATACATAGTCGTCCGCTCCATCTGAGGCTGACGCCAACCGCGTCGTGCCCACAAGTGCCACGTCGGGTTTGCGTCGGAATCCACATTGACGGTCTATCATCACTAGCCCCCGGCCGGTGATATCCTTGTTTTCGTAGTATCTGCTTTAATCTCAAAGCCGCAGGAATCTAGATGTAGTAAACTTCCGTTGTTGGACCGCCAAAATGGGAACCTTGGTCACGTTCTGCTCTAGCACCTGCTCTGTCCTGATCCTTGCAGCAGCGGTTGGACTTCCGAAATTCGTCGCTCCAAATTTCTCTGATCTCGCTATCAAAACGCGGCGCACATCTGGTGACTGGCTGTCGCAAGTGAATACGCTTTACCTGAAAGGTGCACGGCAACGGACTGAGACCGTGATTGAGAAGATGGCCGGAGCCGATGCGATTAATTGGGCGGTGATTCAGCGATGCGATGAAAAGCGGGTTTTCAACCTTAATGAACGAGACAAAATCTATGCTTCTTCCGAAATCGAGGATTGGTCGGAGCGGTTAAGGAAAGCACGTCCTGTCAGCTTGACTCAGACGTCTGGAACTGAAGTGATGATGACAATCGACTCCATTGATACGGGTGAGCGCCGACAGTTTGAGCATTACACGGCGCGCCACGTCAGAGTCAAAATCCAATTCGAACCTAGTCATGGTGCTTCAACGCCTGCAAGTGTAGAAGAAACAGACGGGTGGTACATCGACCTGCTAGGACTCGGGTGTCAAGAGCACGCATCAAGTGGCTTTGGCTTCGCTAGGCTCTCTGTTAGCACGGGCAACCGCCAAGATAGATTGCAAATCAAGTGGCTTGGTAAGGCACCCCGAGGATATCCGATCGAAGAAAACTCGCTCATAACCGAGAGGGGATACAAGACGATTAGCAAGGTAGAACTACTGGAGATTTCCGAAGCGCCTCTCAATCCTTCGATCTTCGAGCTGCCTGCGGGATACAGACGGGCATTGCAAACGGGGAATGGCGGTGCCGATCTAACAAAGCCGGACACTATCTCTAACCGCGCGCAGTACTACTGGACGAGGCTTACTTTCTGGGTGCGCGGTTTATTTCGCGACCCGAACCAATCCTAACTCCCCGTAAGTCCCGTCCCATTACTTCACATTCTACATTAACCAGATGGCAGTGAGTCCGACTAGCGGGCGGGACGGTTGTGCTTGGCTGGGCTGACGAGGCTTCGCAGTTGGCGGAAATGGCCCTATTACCAGCTACCCGGGCCTGGCGCGCAGCAGCCTACCTGCTGGTAGTAGGTATGCTGTCGACGCCGGCGAAAAACGGGGCCATTCTGGCCGGTGTTGGACGGGGCCAGTGATCAAGTCGATG
>QIAN01000172.1 GCA_003225005.1 Acidobacteriota bacterium
CATTTTAACTTGCTAACAACAGGAGCGGTGGGAAATTCAAGGCACGGATACAACGCTTACGAGCAATTGGCGATTTACTACGAACACAACGCTCGCAACCCAGACCAGGCTCGACAGGTAGTCCAGCAAGCAATTGACGAACTTCGTCGCGCCAATCAGATGGGCGACATCGCGTCTAGCGCCTATCGCGAGATCAAGGCAAAATTCGATCATCGGATGGCGCGCCTCGAACGCAAGGCCGGACAGACCCAACTGGAGGCTTTCGACGCCTAACCAGGACTCTATCGTTGTTGGTGATGGAATTGGTTCAGAATCAGAACAATGAAGACTACAAAATGGATGATAGCCCAATCGTGGTGTAAACAAATCGGTCCGACAGGAGTTAAATACAATCAAAGTAATCTCTCGAGGTTCTGTCATGACCGGTTCGTATGCGGATGGCACATCTCAGGTGAGTCGGGGTCTCAACGCGGTGGCCCTGCAAAACGCAGCCTTGTGTGCTGAATGTGACGTGGTCAGTGACAGCCCGCACGATCGGTGTCTCGTGTGCGGGAGCCGCTCACTGTTCAACATAGCTCGCATGTTCGGCGGGAATCTCTCCCAGAATCGCGCGGTCTTGATTCCCGCAGAGGCATCAGAACGGCAGCGCGAAATTGTGCTGACCTTTTCAAGGCATCATAGGCGCCGCGTCAAAGCCGGTTAGTTCTGTCGCCCAACGATCGTGCGAAAAATCATCCATGTCGACATGGACGCGTTCTATGCGTCGGTCGAGCAGCGTGACGATCCGCAACTGCGTGGCAAGCCCGTGGTTGTCGCCTGGAAAGGCAACCGCTCCGTCGTCTGCGCAGCTTCGTACGAGGCCAGGAAGTTCGGGGTTCGTTCAGCGATGCCGGCAGTGCGTGCCGAAAGCTTGTGTCCTGAGGCAATATTCGTCGCGCCGGATTTTACACGGTACCGGGCCGTCTCTCGCAGTGTGGGCGAGATCTTCAAACGACACACTGATCTCATCGAGCCACTGTCGCTCGACGAAGCGTATCTCGATGTCACAGAGAACAAGACGAGCCTGCCGACTGCTACCTTGGTGGCCCGCACAATTCGTGACCAAATCCGCCAGGAATTGAGTTTGACCGCCTCTGCGGGCGTAGCGCCAAACAAATTTCTGGCAAAACTCGCTTCTGATTGGCGCAAACCAGATGGGCTCTTTGTCATCCAGCCCGAGGATATCGATTCGTTTCTGCTGCCGCTTCCGGTCGGACGCCTGCCGGGAGTCGGCAAAGTTACAGGAGACAAGCTGGCGAAGCTTGGGATACAGGCTGTAGGTGATTTGCGAAAATTGGAATTGTCCCTGCTCGAAAAGCACTTCGGCCGGTATGGTCTCCGCCTGCACGAACTCGCCCGCGGTGTCGACGACAGTGCAGTCGTCCCGGACCGCCCCACGAAATCGATCTCTGTCGAGGACACTTTTGAGCAAGACGTTCTTTTGGCGGAAACCGAGCCTATGATCCGGCACCTGGCGGAAAAGCTTTGGTCTGCATCGCGCAAAGAATCACGCCTGGCACGCACAGTGGTCCTCAAACTGAAGACAAGCGGATTTAAGATCCTCACGCGCAGCGCCAGATTTTCCTCCTTCTTCCTGCGAGGAATTGACGGACGTTATCTTGAAGCTGCGAGAAAAAGTGGACCTTGGTCCGCATGAGCGTTACCGACTGGTTGGCGTCGGTCTGAGCAACTTTCGAGAGGCCGAGCAAGCGGCCGCGCAGCCACCTCTTTTCGAGTGACGGGCAGTGGCATTTCGGTTGTGGCACCACTGCCCAGCCATTTAGGAGACCGGAGAGCTCCAGAGCTAGACTGGACTAGGCTATGCGTCTTAGTTCGGGGTTTTCCATCTCTTTCCATCGGTAAGATGATGCCAGCCGGAACAAGGAACTCGGTTGCTCCTTTTGCGGGGCGCACCCAGAGGTACAGGGACAGAGAGGGACTTGGTGAGAGTCGCGACCTTCAACATTAACAACATCAATAATTGGCTTGATCATGACATCTCCTTTCCCGCGTGGGATTATAGTCAATCATCCTATAGATTCAAATTTTCTTTGGGGCCAAGTGCGGACGGGTTGCACCGTGAGATGATGGTCAGCATCCTACTCGCGGCGCGTTCGCGGCGTTCGCGCCAAAGGCTTGACTGGTGCCGCGGTTTCGGCTGTTATGCAGGACGCCGGCCTGACCCACGGAGGCTTTTACAAGCATTTCGGGAGCAAGGACAAACTGCTCGTGGAATCGCTCAGTGAGGCTTTCCGGGAGATCGCCGACACATTGGTTCATGTCGCTAAACAGTCGCCCCCTGGCGCGGCGTGGAAGGGGATCGTGAAAGCCTACCTGAGCCCGGAACACTGCGAATATCCCGAGCACGGATGCCCTTTGGCTGCACTTGCACCCGAATTGACGCGGGCAGATAGGGGAATGAAGCGCCGTTAGCGAACTACAAAAGCCAGATGCTGCCATTCATGCCTGGGCGGCGAACCGTGGACAAAGAACGTGCTTTCTTTGCGATTTTTTCAACGATGATCGGGGCAGTCGAAATCGCTCGCATGCTACCAGATCCCGCGATGCGAGAAAAAGTGCCGGCAAGCACCAGAGATTTTCTCTTGTGCAGCTTCGGACCTCCTCAATCATGAGGCCCAAGGAACGTCGCTGGCACGTGGTGCCGATTCCAGGAAGCCACGGTGCAATTCTCCCGATTGCCCAGATAAGTTTCAACGAAACGCCATTGTGATGACAACCCAAGCTGTTCCTGGATGGTCAGGTTTGCCCATGATTCTGCCCGAAGCAGTAGACATATGCCGTCCGATGATGGTCAGATACTCCGTAATCTACGGAGTCGCCCGATGACCGCAGCAGACTTTCGCAGGATTGCACTGAGCCTGGAGGGGGTAGACGAGTACTCCCACGCAGGATTGCCGGCTTTTCGTGTAGGAGGCAGGAAATTTGCTTCGCTGGCCTCGCAAGCAGGAGGCTACGGAAATCTGATGCTTGCGCTGAAGCAGCAGGCGGCGTTTGTGGAGGAGGCGCCCGAGATTTTCCTGCCGATTCCTGGCGGCTGGGGAAAGATGGGACACAGGCATATTCGCCTGGCCCCGGCGAGCGAGGATGTACTGACGGGTGCACTCCGAAGGGAGTGGAAACTGCGAATTGATATGAACGCAAAGACAAGCCGAAAAAAAACCCCATGTGGCGGAGAGCAGCGGAGTAACAGATAAGAAACGCGGAAAGTGACGACTATGAGACCAACAAGAGCGCGAAACATTAATAGCAATAAAACGAACTTGTCACCAGAACAACGTGAAGAACTACTCAGAGCATTGAAAGCCCGTTTTGAGAAAAACATGAACCGCCATAAAGCTCTTGAATGGGATAAAGTGCAAGCAAAGCTGGAAGCTAATGCTGAAAAACTGTGGTCACTCAATGACATGGAAAGAAGTGGCGGTGAACCGGATGTTGTTGGTCATGATAAAAGGACGGGCGAATACATTTTTTATGATTGTTCAGCGGAAAGTCCTAAAGGCCGCAGAAGTGTTTGCTACGACCGTGAAGCGCTGGAGTCAAGGAAAGAACATAAACCAGAAGATAACGCTATTGATATGGCAGCTGCCATGGGCATTGAGCTTTTAACGGAAGAACAATATCGAGAGTTGCAGAAACTTGGAAATTTCGATACGAAAACGTCGAGCTGGGTGAAAACACCTTCTGATATCAGAAAACTCGGCGGCGCCCTCTTTTGTGATCGCCGCTACGACACTGTTTTCTTGTATCACAACGGTGCGGAATCTTACTATGCCGCTAGGGCGTTCCGTGGCTCGCTAAGGGTCTAAATTTTGCATGTCGGGCGACGGAGAAGACGCAATAGGCCTGGATCAGAAACCCGAGGGGACAGGTAAGCCTGATCGCTCCGCGTCAGCTCCACGGCATCGAGTGGGCGTAGTGGGCGGGGATTCTACACCCTGCATGTCTGGGCTTAGAAAACAATGCCAACAGCGCTGACCGCGCAGGTTCTGTCTGGATAGTCGGCAACTCTTACATTGGGATTACTTCCCGCTTGCCCGTCCGGGGATTAGCTAAGTTAGATTCTTAAAAGCCGACTTCCCCCTGCCGATCCCGGGCGTCGTGAATCTCGATTTATTCCTGGGGCATGAAGTCTCCCGGGGGTGTTTCAGTATTTGTTCTTAGCCACAGATGAACGCAGATGAACACGGATACTCGGAAAAGAACCCATCCATGTCGCCCAAATCTCTGAATCGGTGTTCATGCCCTGCCGGAACACTAGGGGCTTCCTCGTTGCAACTGACGCAGTGACGGTGAGACGAGGCCACCCAGCCCGGCGAGGATGCAGGCGAGGCCAGAGATAGCGGTCACCAGATGCCGCTCGGGCGAGGTTGTCGAAGCCCATCACCAGCCGCGGCTGGTAGCGATCCAGCAGACGCCCGAGGATCGCCCCGGTGACGACGCCGGGGAGGTCGAAGCAGAGGATGACGAGGCCCACCGCCGCACCAGAGCCGGTCAACTGCAAAACGAACCAGAGCAAGGCGATGAATGGTGAACTGGTCCCCGAGATACGAGATGCTCAGCCCCAGCCAAAGCTGCTGGAACGCGGGATCGGGCAATGGAGCGCCAACAGCAGTCGTTTCATCACTTTTTCCTTTTATGTACTTTCGCTCGAGTACCCGCACGTTCTTTCCTCTTCAATTTGATCTGATTGTAATCAACGGCGGCACGGACAAGATTTCTTAGAGCACGCTTACTAATCTTATCGCCCTCGAAAAGATCGATCGCTCGCCACGCGTTACCTCCAAGGCCCGCGTTGAAGAGCTTGTCAGGATCTGGGAGGCTCGCCCCGTGGGAACTTAGTCAGTCACGGATACACGGCAGTGCTTTATAATCGCGCAGCCCGATGCCATCGAAAAAATCTGCCAAGCCGCACCCTCAGCCCACCGATGCGCTCGTCTACCCCCGCTTCTCAGGGCTGTCCACCTTCATGCGTCTGCCGCACATCCCTCGAGCTGGCGAACTCGATCTAGCGCTCATCGGTGTCCCATTCGACGGCGGCACGACTTACCGTCCCGGCGCCCGCTTCGGGCCTCGGCACGTACGCGAACAGTCCTCCATCATTCGTCCCTGGAATCCGGTGTTGAACTGCAACCCGTTCAAAAAGTGGCGTATCGCAGATTATGGTGACCTCTCGCTCAACCCGCTTTCGATCGAAGATACGTTCCGCCGCATTACTGATCAGTTAAGTGCGGTCTTGGCCCAGAAAACCCGCCCCGTCTGCGTCGGCGGAGACCACTCCATCCTTCTGCCGATTCTCCGCGCCATTCACAAACGCCAAGGACCCGTAGCCCTGGTCCAGTTCGACGCCCACAACGACACCTGGAGCGGATACTTCGGCAGTCCGCACTCCCACGGAACACCAGTCGGCCGCGCGGTCGAAGAGGGTCTTCTGTTAGAAGGTGGCGTGCTGCAGGCGGGTTTAAGGGGCCAAGTTTACTCCCAAGGTGACTTCAGCTTCGGCCGCGAGCATGGCTTCCATGTGATTACTTCGGAGGAAATCCACCGCTCGGGCGCCGCATCCGTCGCGCGCGTCCTGAAGAAATTCCGAGGCAAGCCGGTATATTTCACTCTTGATATTGACGTCGTCGATCCAGCATTCGCTCCCGGCACGGGCACTCCCCAGGTTGGTGGACTTTCCAGCGCGCAGATCCTCGACCTGGTGCGCTGTTTGAAAGGACAGAACCTTGTCGGATGCGACCTGGTAGAAGTCTCGCCGCCCTACGACAACGGCGAAATAACGTCGCTGCTCGCTTCCAACCTGCTCTACGAGATGATCTGCCTCTTCTGAACGTTTTGCGTTAACCATGCCCCAACTCGCCCGCAAACTGCGCGTCACCGACTACTTCACCCTGGGCTGGGGGACCATGGTGGGCGTCGGCTGGCTCGTCATCATGGACGACTGGCTCTTGCGCGGCGGTTCTCTGGGAACAGTACTTGGCTTCGCCATAGGGAGCGCGCTGTTATTTCCCATCGGTTGGGTCTACGGCAAGCTGGTGATGGCGATGCCCGACGCCGCTGGCGAAGTCGCCTACACCTCGGCGGTTTTTCCCCGCCCCGTCAGCTTCGCCACGGGATGGATGATGACCCTCGCCTACTTCATCGTCTGTCCGTGGGAGGCTGTAGCCGTCGGCCGTATCGCTGGCTACATCTTCCCCGCGCTCGACTCCATGGAACTCTATCGCATCGCCGGCCGTCCCATATTTCTTCCCCATCTGGTCATTGGCCTCGTTCTTACCGCGCTCCTCACCGTCCTTAACTACCGCGGCGTTAGGCTGAGCGCGACGTTTCAAAATTGGACGAGCTTCGGCACTCTGGCACTCTTCATCCTCTTCATAGCCTTGGGTGCGAGCCGCGGATCGCGGCGCAACTTTCCCCCATTGTTCACGCACACTCCGTTTGTATCCATTTTTCTTGTTATCCAAATCGTTCCTTATTTCATGACAGGATTCGAATCTGTAGGAAAAGCCGCCGAGGAAGCCAGCCCAGAATTCGGCGCCCGCAGCTTCTTCCGTGCCATCTGGATGGCCATTGTCGTCGGCGCCGTCTTCTACGGCGTGATCGTCGCCGCCGTCAGTTTCGTAGCTCCCTGGCACCAGTTGATCGGCGAAAAATTTATGACTGCAGTCGCTTTCCAGCGCGCACTAGGCGCCCGCTGGATCGTTAACATCATCCTGGCCGCGGCCCTGTTGTCCCTGTTCAAATGCTTCAACGGAAACTTCGTCGCCGCCAGTCGTTTGCTCTTTGCCTTGGGACGCCGCGCCATGGTCCACACTCGTGCCGGGCAGATTCACCCTAGCTATCAGACTCCATCTCTCGCCGTGCTCTTGGTCGGGCTTGCCACTGCTGCATGCATGCTCCTGGGAGACGCCATTCTGGTCCCGATTACCGAGGTCGGCTCGGTTGCCTGCGCCATCGGTTGGTCAGCCGCCTGCGCGGCCTGTCTAGCCCTCGCGCGCCGAGCACCATCCGGCGGCATCACGCTCTCCATAGCTGAAAGAAGCGTGGCTATGTTTGGATTACTCGTGGGACTCAGCATGATCTTGATGAAAATCGTCCCGGTAGTGCCCGGCCACTTCACCGCATACGAATGGCTGGCCCTGGGAATCTGGATTGCCCTAGGCGCGATTGCAGCCGCGGTCCGCGGTGGTGCGGTTCAGTAGCGCCGCCGTCCCGGCGGCCGTGGATGCCCCATTTCTCGCGTCCTTTGCGAGAAGTGCGAGAAGTGGGCTGGTTGACAGCAAGGAGGAACGAGGAACAATATGGGAACCCGCACTTTTTCACCGCTCAAGAAAAAACTTTTCGTCTGCATTTTCCCGCTCCTGCTAGCCCTTGCTTGGGCGCTCTCAGCCCAAGCCCCAACTCCCGCCTTCGATCTCGTCATCACCGACTGCCACATCATCGACGGAACCGGCTCCCCGTGGTATTCCGGCGACCTCGGCATCCGCGACGGAAAGGTCGTCGCCATTACTTTGTGATGGAGTACGTGCCAGGTGTGCCGATCACCGATTACTGCGATCACGGTCTCGGACCTCAAGGACGCAGCCGTCGCGAGCATATTTTCGCCACGGTAGGGTGCACCCTCGGAATTCGATTGATTCCTATTGTCCTTTGATGTGTGTATCCCACGGGTAGGAAGACCTGGGGATCATCGGTAAAGATCCATAGGATGTGCTCGAATCGGCGGCTTTGCCCACTATATCTGACAAGCGGAGGATATTCTTTCGTTTGCCGTAGTTGTTGAGAGAGCCGATCACTTCGGTGAATACGCCGGGGCCGTTGGTCAGGCTCGCCAATTCGACGGCGCGAGCCCCACTTAGCATAAAACGGACGATGTCGTCCGAAGAACGCGCGCCATTTGCGTGCCGCGGGCCACCGTGGAGGATGTGGATCGAGCGGTGCAATCTGCTTTGGATGGGTTCCCCAGCTGGGCCGAGGCGATCCCGGCCGCTCGTTCCCGGGCCTTGTTGAAGCTGGC
The DNA here is from genome assembly GCA_003225005.1 of Acidobacteriota bacterium. Classification (GTDB taxonomy): domain Bacteria; phylum Acidobacteriota; class Terriglobia; order Terriglobales; family Acidobacteriaceae; genus Sulfotelmatobacter. The sequence continues at coordinate 8,075 of QIAN01000172.1, forward strand.
CGATCGCATAGAAAGTTGTGCGGAGCCGTTGGCCGAACTTGAATCCAGGAACGTGGGCAAGCCCCTCGCGGTAGCCAAGGACGATGTCGAGTTTGCGATAGACAATTTGCGATTCCTTCGCCGGCGCCGCGCGCTCATTGGAAGGCCGCGCTGCTGGCGAAGGAACTGCGGGCTCAAGCTGCTTCGTACGTAACCCAGGGACATGGTGTTGTGAATGTGAACAGGCAGCGGCTCGTTGAATCGCACTCCCGCGGTGAACATCGTGTTGTTGCGATGTTACGACATGTTGCAAACAGGGCGATGGCGCTACCCCTCGCAGCCGACGGGACACTAGGGCTAGGAACCAAGAAGATGTGAGCAAATCAAAGATGTGCCATGCGCAAGATTCGTTCATGGTATCGTTCTGCAAAAGAGGGAAGATCAGGAGGCGCGTTCGATGCGTTGCCGCATACAGGCCGTGTTTGGCACCGTCATTGCAGTTGTCGCGATAGCCACAACCGCGATCTCCGCGCCCAGTTCCTTCTCTTATGGAACAATTCAAAGCTCCTGCGCGCCCTGGGACGGCCCCGCCATCGGCATCATGCTCACCACCGGGCCAGCGGAATGCAAACGAACCAGCGAGCCATTCGTTTCTATCGGAATATGGCGGGGGCTGCCCGTTCAAGCAGGCCAGGTGGTGAAGTTCGCTCCGAGGTCGGACGCAGGCTTTGCCTCACGCTGCAAGAGAGAAGGCAACTGTGAACGCGCCCAGTCGGGCACGATCACGTTTGACCGATATGAAGAAGGCTCCGGCGCCTCAGGCCGCTACGAGTTGCACTTTAAGGGTGAGGAAACGCTGAGTGGGACTTTCGACGTGAAATGGTGCCAGGAGCACGTGATCTGCGGGTGAATGGCGCGGCGTGCGCTGCAGAGAAACGTGTGTGTAAATTTACAAAAACCAAACGCCCAAGTCCATTGACACAACCGACGCGTTAGAGATTTCTTTAACAGGGGCGATCACACTCGAAACGCCGGTCATGCGGCTTAAGGTAGGGCGGAGAGGGACCCCTTCCCACCGGCGTTCATAGAGGTCCAGGACGCGTCCCGCCTTGGCCGCGAAATCTGGGTCGCGGGGAAAGATCCAACTGCGGTGCTGCCAAGGACGAAGGGCATCCGCATTCAGCCAGCGCCACAGGGTAGTGCCGCTGATCTCCGCCACCAAGCCTTGCGCCACCACCTCCTGTTGGAGATCGGCGAGGGAGAGTCGCGAGAGTGGGAGTCCCAGACGATGAGGAAGTTCACAAGCGAGGGCCTTTACGTGCACGACGACGCTGGGGGGAAAAGAGGGCGGGCCGCCCGCCCCGAGGTTGCTCCTCAAGGCCAGGCAGACGGGCCAAGGCAAATCGTTTGCGCCACTTGCTAACGATCTGCCGGGGTGTGTCTAAGCGCGTGGCAATGACGTCGTTCGACAATCCTTGCGCGGCGAAAAGGACGACCTTAGCTCGAATAATGTCGCGATACGGTGACGTATATTTTCGGGCTCGGGCTTCTAGTTTTTCTTGCTCTGCGGAAGTGAGCACTATGCGAAACGGGCTAGAGCGTGACACGAGACAGTCCTCCCCTGAGGACCAGTCTACAGCGTCACGTTCCATAAAATTATACGTCACTGTATTTACGTTATCGAGTACTAAGCTAGGACTCGGGAGGATAAACATACACCAGCCATCAATAATTTGTGCCTAAGGCAGTTACTTCCCTGCGATTCCTTCAGCGATGCCCGCCGCGATCGGTACTTTATACAACTGGTGTTGATATGCCTTGATCATTAACAGGATCCAGAGTATGAGACCCACTAACGTTAGTAGCAACGATATCATGGTCCACACGCCAAACCCGAACACGCCACCAAAGTTAAGAATTATTGCGAGACCGATCCTAAAAATGGTGAGCGCTCCGAATACCACAATGGATTGGGCCGCGTGAAATCTTACAAAGGGGCGCTTGTCGATCAGAAGAAAGATAATTCCGGTGATCCACCCAAGGGCGTAGCACAACAATCCCGCTATGTTTTCTGCTAGGCCTTCGCTAGACGCGCTTGTTGCCCCAACCGTCGCAGCGTTTTGGCTGGCACCGCACTTCGGACAAAATGCCGCAGATCCGAGTTCCGAGCCACAGGCTTTACAAAATGCCATCGAGACCCCTCCGAGACGACCAGTCGCGAGGAGCGTAACAAAAGACCTGTTTCGACGCAACTCTTATTGTTCGCGATTTTTCCCGGCACGCGGGCCGCTCAAATGTCTGGCCCCAAGTGTCTTATCACGGGCGGAACGGTGATGCCCCTGAGCGTGTCTAGATGATGTGTGAAGGAGCACTGATTAACAGGTGCCCTAGGAAGTGTGGCACATTCATTGCGCATTCATGGGTACTGAGCCGTCCGCTCATCGCCCCACGCCCCGCACTAAAGTCTTCCGCGATTAGCGGATTCGTTTCTTTCACGCTAACCATTCTGGTGGAACTTTCTGGGTTCGGCAAGCTATGCGTGGAACTGGCGGCCAACTGGCGTAACAGTGCGCCGTGAAAGGCGCTGGACTACAGCGGGTGCAACTCCCGCCCGGGAACTGGTTCGCATGCAAACGTTTTCCGGAGGCGTCTCTGAATTCTGTGTATGGCTTGGTCCAGTTGCCACACCGGACCGCGAACCTTCCGTGGGCGAAAGCGTGAGTCTTTTCCGAGAGCCGATGCGGGAAATCTGCCAGTCCGGTTCGATGAGCGGGAACAGGAAACAGGACCAAGCCAAACCGGACTGAGGTGACGAGGCGAAAGCCCAGTCGACTAACCACGGGAGACTACAGTTACTGCGCCTGTTCTCGACTCTACTCCCCTTAACAGTCATTGCGAATTTTGAGTGCTTCTATGAGAAGGTCGTAAAAGTCAAGGCCGACGTGGCGGCCCACCTCACTTTTCTTGTTCTTTCTGGCCTTGGCCACATTTCCACAGAAAATTTCGCGTTAGGAGCGACGACTGGCAAATCGGTCGACCCACAGCACCCCCCGTTTTGTGTGTTTTCCGCGTATTCAGTCCGCCTAATGCTAGTTTTCTTCCGTGCTGCATAGGCCCAGGTGACTTGCGGGGCTGTCAAGGGCGCCCCCGAAGGGGCGTTCATCTTGACCCTGGACAGCCCCGCAAGTCACTTCATCATCGAGCTCGGAACGAAGCGAAACGCAGTTCAGTTGAGCTTCGTTCCTTAGTGGAGTGGTTTCCGATTTTTCTGGAGCGCCCTCGTCGGCAGCCAAACTCCGCCTTTGGCATTCTCCACCATCATCTTTTTCGTTTCGGTCACAGAACATCATGGATCCGCTTCGAACCAAGTCTTAGGAGAAACTCTGGTTGACGCCACCCACCGTTGCCGTGCTTCTATCCGCACTCTGAATGGGCCGCTTCTGGGCCCGGTGCAAGTTGGGTCCGCTCTAAAGCCCAGGTCCATCACTAACTGTGATGAACCTGGGATTGTTGGGGCTGCCATCTATCGCGCGATCTTATAGACCAGCACTCAAAACGCAGTCACCCGAACAAGGCGGTGGATGTCGTTGTCTGCCAAACCTTCTGGATCGACACTGGTTCTCGCTTCCTCAACTCCGGTCCTGCCCTGCAAAACCAAATCCTCTCGTTTGCGGCGTGTTTCCCCCTTCCCCTGGCCGGCTGCCGCCGCGATCGGTGCCGATATCGCATTGTGCAGCGGCTCGTACTCTTCTCCACTCACCCAGAGGCAGTGTAGCCAGACGGCCAGCTTCCGGGCCACCGCTACCGCCGCTCTCTTCTTCGCATTCTTCCCGCCACGCTCGCAGAGCCGCAGTCCATACCGTCGTAACTCCGTGTCCGGACCGAACGGCCCCAAGATGTACTGCGCGCTCCCCCGCACCTCCCGACTGCGGTGCCGAATCGGATACAACGACTGCGGATCGACCCGCCCCAATCATGCCAACTTGTTCGCATCGATGCGATCACTCTTGCGCTTACGACGCTTCGACCCCTCCATTAACCGCGGGTTTGCCACCAACACCTCGTGCCCACCACCTCTGTGATCACGTCCTGCACCCAGGCCGAGTGAGTTCCCACTTCGATGACTACCCGCGCCGCCGCGGGGGTCCTAGAACCAGCGTACAATTCACGCGGGGGATGGTAAAGGGAGGATGTTTATGTTGAAAAAGACAACTTTCGCAATTCTGCTCGTCGTCGCTACCTGTGCCATTTCCCACGCCCAACAGGGCGAAAGCAAACGCCCCAGCCCGGCGGCACAGGCCCAATGCAAATTTTCTGGCGGAAAGACGATCACTGTGAATTACTCCAGCCCGCGTATGAGAGGCCGCAAGGTCTTTGGCGAACTGGTGCCCTACGGAAAGGTCTGGAGGGCTGGCGCTAATGAGGCCACCACGTTCATCACTGATGAAAGCCTCATCACGGTTGAAGGAACTAACATTCCCGCTGGTAGCTATACGATCTTCACTGTTCCCAACCCTGACGAGTGGACAGTGATCATTAACAAACACACCAAAGAGTGGGGCATTCCTTATAAGTATGAATCCGAGGAGTTGGCCCGCGTGCCCATGTCCGTTACGAGACTTTCCTCACCCGTCGAAAACTTTACAATTTCATTCGACCACACTGGCGGAAGCTGCACCATGCGCATGAGTTGGGAGAACACGCAAGCGTCCGTCGAGTTTACGGAAATGAATACAGATTTGCCAGTCATAGGCAACAATCCGAAGTAGAACGGGTTGAGATGTGTTTTCTGTGAGTTCAATGCCAACGCAACCGAACCGAAAAAGCCGAGCAGCATCACCCCCAGTCCAATCTGAGATTCTGGTGAAGCGTAGAACCGCTGGAATTGCTATCCTCCAAGGCGCGATCCCGACATGCCTGATTACGGCAAGTATAGCTTCATGATGATCGCCCTCATACTCAGTTATTGAACGCTTTGCCTTCTGTTCTGCGCGGAGGCGCGAAGGGCTAGCAAGATTGCCGCGCCGGAAGCAGAGAAGACCGAATAATCCAAGGGCGACTTGATCCCAAACGAAATGGCCATGGCGATACCAAACAGAGCGAGCAGTAAGGCGCTTCCGAGGGAGATCCAACGAGGCCAGATCCCAAGAATCAATGCGATCCCAAAAAACAATTCGCCGGCTGTTGCCGCCCAGGCAAGAAATGGAATCGTGGCCGGAGGCATGAAGGAATTCACCTTGGCGGTGTATTGGATGAATCCGTCGAAGTTTCCATAGCCAACATTCCTGCCCCAGTAGAGGCCAAAACGGTCGGCGATTCCGGACAGGAAGGCGGCGCCGAGTGCGATACGGGCATACAAGAAGCCAAGCCGCTCCCAATCGAGGGTGTGAGTTCGTTTGGCTGCGCTTTGCAGCAAGGATTCGGATGCTGCCGATGGTCTTTGGTTCACGGTCTCTTGCTCCCGATCATTGTGCCGCTGGAGGCACCTCGCTGCTGAGCGGTTGGTCGTGATCGCAGACGAAATACGCGATGAAGTCTACCGATTCGGTTTGACTGGCATTGGCGGAGACCTGGTGAACACCGTTGGGAGCTTCGTAAAAACTCTCACCGACTTTGTAGATCGCTTCGGGCTCGCCCTTTACCTGCGTGCGATACGTGCCTCCGATCACATATCCGATGACGGCGCAAGGATGGCTGTGCGGGGACGATGACTCGCCGGGGCCGTAGTGAACTTCAACCACGGTTGCCTGCAGATGATTACCGTCCAGTTTGGGCAGGGCGTGAAAGAACGCGACCCGAGCCCGTTCTTTGGCTACGGAGTGAGATGTACTCGCGGAAGCCTGGGCATGGGCCAGCAGACCTCCCATCCCGGTGACCCACAGAATTGCAACAGCACTGCTGACGCCGATTCTGGAAGAGAGATTCATTCGCGGCTCCTGTGGCACTCATACTAGTTGCATAGCGGATCAGCGACAAGGTCCATTTATAGTATTGTGCTTGTACCACTTGTATAGCGAAGCGAGCGACTGCTTTCGAGCTGGTGCTACACGCGCTTGCGACCTGCGGAAAGGCCGGTACAGGGGATTCTACCAAGAGCAACTTTGGATCTCTGTGAACCTCGTCACCGCCCCTCTGATCTCCTGGGCCCGTGGTTTTATTTCGTTGGCGAGGAGACCCGGGCCTGCCGTTTTGCTGCCTGCCATTCGGTTTTCTCGGTGCGATTGGGCTAGCAGGTCTCAGCCTGTGGGTGCAACAATTCCGTAATTGGTTCCAGCCGCGTATCCCGCGTCCGCCACAACCGCCAGCGGCTTCCTCCCGGCCTCCTTATCGAAAACGCCTCGGATCGAGACGTCCGCTCTGCCCCGTCTGCTCCGCGGCGTTTCCGATCAAGGCTAACGACGACCCGGGAGTTATCGCCGAGTCTGGCATGAGAAGCTCTGAGGGTGTACGATTCTCCTGTCTTCCTGGAAAGAGACTGGGTTGACGGCCTTATTGTGGCGAAGCTATTAGGCAAACCTGGGAACCGGTAAGCATATTCCTCGGGCGCGTGCCATCGTTCGAGGGGCACTAGCCCCGCGTTGGATTCCCGGTAAGCCAACTAGAGGGAGCCGTGTCGCTGGGTCTGAAACACGTCACTCTGCCAGATGGAAGCCAGATGGCTTTCCGAGTTGAATTGTCTTTTCTTGTGTACAGCGCGCCGGGACTCTCACAACAAACACAGCCAGAAGACAGCGGCCTACCTCAGTATGACCTCCACGCAGAGACAGAAATCAAGAGAGTAATGAACGCGGTGAATCTGCTCTCCCTCGGGACCAGGAAAGCCTTCGGGGAACCGATCATCAAGAACGGTGACGACAAGGTCCACATCTATCTATCTATGCGCCAAACCATTTCAAGAGGAGATGGGCATCCGTCTCAAAAAAGGTGGGCAGATTCCTGGTGCCAGTTCAAAGGCAAAGCAAGACTTGTCTGGCGTGGTCCCCGCTCGAGAACTGGTGAAGGACATGGACACGCTTTTGCTCCGCGACGACAGGGTCAAGCCGGTGTGGCATTGGCGAGCCAGCAAGTGAGCACTGGCAAGGAGGCCCGATGAAACTTTCCGACACGGTTGGACTGGTTCTGAAGAGCAAAGGCGAGAACAGAGTCCTATCGGTAGGACCCGAACAGTCGGTCTACGAAGCGATTGAAAAGATGGCTGAGCACGGTGTTGGCGCCTTGTTGGTCATTTCCAACCCAAGACTGGTCGGTATCGTGTCGGAGCGTGACTACGCGCGCAAAGTAATCCTCATGGGTCATTCTTCCAAAGAAACCCTGGTCCGCCACATCATGACCAGCCCGGTTGTCGTCGTGAGTCGGCAGCACACCGTAGACGAGTGTATGGCCATCATGACCAAGCACCACTTTCGCCATCTTCCGGTTGTGGAGGATGGCGTCGTGGTCGGGGTGATTTCCATTGGCGATCTGGTGAAATGGATTATCTCTGGTCAGGCACAAATCATTCAGGAGTTGGAAGGATATATTACGGGAAAATACCCCGGCTAGGAGATTGCTATGAAGCAGAGCTTTGCCATCGGCATCGGAGGCGCCGCCGGTCAGGGCGTCGCTACGCCGGGCGACATCTTCGCAAAGATCTTTAGCCGCCGAGGGCTACACCTGAATGCTTACAACGCCTATCAGTCGATCATCCGCGGCGGTCACACGTTTCTCACGATCCGCACCGGACCGGAAAAAGTCACCAACATGGGCGACCGCTTGGACTTGCTGATCCCTTTGAATCAGGACGCGATGGATCGCCACCTCAGGCTGCTCGCTGCTGGCGCAGCATGCATTTACAACTCGGACACGATCAAACCGGGCGTCGCCGCCAAAGGCGCAGAACTCTGCCCCCTTCCCGTCTCCAAGCTAGCGGACATAACTCGGAACAAAGTGGCCCAGAACACGCTCGCCGTGGGGGCTGGTCTCAGCATGATGGGCATTGGCTTCCAGGCACTGGAGCAGGTCCTCGGCGAACAGTTCAAGAAGAAGGGCGATGCCATGGTCTCGGAAAACATCGCCATCGCGCGGGCTGGTTATGACTATGCAGCCGCGAACTTCAGGCCGTTCGCCCGGCCACTTCCCATGACGGCGAACCGCTATGCGGTACTCAGCGGCAACACAGCGATGGCCATGGGAGGCGCAGCCGCGGGGGTGAAATTCTACTGTGCTTACCCCATGAGCCCATCGACCGGAGTTCTGCATTGGATGGCAGCCCACGCTCGCAAGGCCGGCATCATGGTCCGGCAGGTGGAAGACGAGATTGGCGTGGTGAATATGACGATCGGCGCTGCTCATGCCGGTGTTCGGTCCATGTGCGCCACTTCCGGCGGCGGATTTGCCTTGATGAGCGAAGGCCTCGGCCTCTCAGCCATGATGGAAACTCCGATAGTGGTGATCGACTGCCAGCGGGCTGGTCCGTCTACGGGAGTTCCCACCAAAACCGAGCAGGGCGACCTCTGGCAAATGTTGGGCGCAGCCTTCGGCGATTATCCTCGTGCCATAGCCGCACCGCTCGACGTTGGAGACTGCTTCAAAATCATCCCTGAGATTTTCAATATCGCTGACCGGTTCCAATGCCCGGGCATCGTGCTGTGCGATCTCTTGCTGGCAGAAGGTAGGCTCAGCGTCGATCCGAAGGACTTGGACTTTGCCCCTGTTGTTGATCGCGGGGAACTGATTACCACAGCCTCCTCCGGGCCAAATGGCGACAGCGTCTACAAACGGTACAAGATTACTCAAAGCGGCATTTCCCCGCGTGCCATTCCCGGCGTCGCTGGATACACCCACACGGCGGCAAGTGACGAACACGATGAAGATGGCGTCCTGATCAGCGACGAATTCACTAACCCAACAAAGCGTCGCGCCATGATGGAAAAGCGCATGCGGAAGGTTACCGGCATTGCAGCCGCGGCGCCTCCGCCTGTGCTGTGGGGACCGCGTGATGCCGACGTCATCTTGATCGGCTGGGGATCGACCAAGGGCGTGATCGAGGAGACCTGCGAGATCCTCACCGAGGAGGGTATTTCGGCCAGTCAACTCCAGATTCGCTGGCTCGTGCCGCTGCACGGCGATGCAATTCTCGACATTCTCAAAGACGCCCGGCACACGATGATCGTGGAAAACAACTACAGCGGCCAGTTCGCCCGCTATCTGCGCAGCGAAACTAGCTTCGTACCGGACGGGTATATCCGAAAGTATGATGGGGAACCGTTCATGCCGCATCACATCGTCGAAGCAGTAAAAGAACAGCTGAGTGGCAAGTCCAGGCTCTCCGTACCCGCACACGAAATCTTGGTTTGAGGAGAACAGACAATGGCGACAGCTCTAGCGGCTACCAACCACGTGGCCATGGCCGACTTGAAAGGCAAAGTCGATCCCGACTGGTGTCCCGGATGCGGAGATTTTGGTGTGCTCGCCGCGGTCCAGAAGGCCCTCGTCGAGTTGCAGATACCGAACTACAACGTGGTTACCATTAGCGGTATCGGCTGTTCGTCAAACTTCCCCGGCTTCATCAACACCTATGGCATGCACACGTTGCACGGGCGGGCTTTGGCTGTGGCGACAGGAGTGAAGCTTGCCAATCACGATCTGACGGTACTCGTGACGGGCGGTGACGGCGATGGCTTCGGCATCGGTGGCAATCACTTTGTGCACAGCATGCGCCGGAACGTTGACCTGCTCTACATCGTGATGGACAATCAGATCTACGGCCTCACCACCGGCCAGACATCGCCCACCAGCCGCGTCGGCATGAAGACGAAGAGCATGCCCTTCGGCAACATCGAAGCCCCGGTGAATCCAATTTCGTTGGCCCTTGCCGCTGGAGCCACCTTCGTTGCCCGCGGGTTCAGCGCGGAACAGAAACATCTGACGGAACTGATCAAGCAGGGCATTCAGCACCAGGGTTTCTCGTTCCTCGATGTCTTCAGCCCCTGCGTCACCTATAACCATGACAACACCTACCAATGGTTCCGCCCCCGCGTGAAAAAGCTCGAAGACGATCCAGCGCACGATCCCGCGGACTGGATGGCCGCGATGGGAAAGGCCCTGCTTTGGGATGAAGAGATTCCAATCGGGAAATTCTTTGAACGGACCGACCTACCGACTCTGCATGGAGCAGAGCCTGTGCTGAACGCAGGCCCCCTTGTACATGCTGACTCGCAAATACCGGCGGACGTCAGCCGCGCTTTCGTTGAAGAGTTGATGTAGAGTCCAACAGCAAGGCTCTGTGATAAGTCGGCGCCATCAGACCTCCTTAACGATGAGCGTGAACTTCGCCGAGCGGGCGCACAACCACAACTGGGAACTGCACCCAGTCATCCGATCCTTGTTGGAGACGGATTTTTACAAGCTCCTGATGGTGCAGTTCATCTGGAAGCATTACCCGAAAACGCGGGTGAAGTTCTCATTAATCAATCGCACTTCTTGGGTGCGTCTGGCCGACATGTTCGCGACCGGGGAGATTGCCTAGTTTTCGGAAGCAGCGAAAGGCTAATACCTGGTAGTGCCAATAGGCCTTGCTTCCACCGACTCATACGTCCCCTCATCAGGCTCTCAAGAATGGGGCATTCGGCAATCGCGGCTCACATCCCGAGCAGGGTTTCGTTAGCTTCCGAAGTGTCCTTTCCATGGACTCACGGCTTCTAATCCTGCTTTGAATATCGGCGATCTTCGCCTCAGCCGTTGCCCGTATGCCTGCACTCGTTGTCCTTGGTAACACTCGCAGCGATCACAATTCCCCGATCTCTTTGAGAGAGAAACCCAGTTTCATTTGCCCGCTGGATAAACCTTAGTTAGCCGCTGGGTAGCTTCAATCGGGAAGAGGCGATAACCCCCGAGGCGCTACGCGGTGGCTTGGGCAGAAGGGCCGCCATCTTAGCTTACCTAGCGCACGGTTTCGAGGTCATTGCGAGCGGTCAGGTTCACCAGGAAGGCCAGATCGGAGCTACGCATGGGAACTTGAGGGCTGGAGCAAGACTCTTCCCCACCCACGGAGAGTAGCAATGGAGGCAACGATTTTTACCGGCTGGATCTACGATCTACCGCATGCGGAACAGGTGAAGGTAGCCATCCGCTGATGCTGCGCGCCATCGCAGCGGGCATTAAGAATGGTTCACCCTAGAGGGGCCGACACTGCTGTTGGTGATGTGTCCTCGTGCTGCCGGGGCTCACGCTGCGGCGAGCGGTTGGATGTGGCCGAGTTGAGTTAAGAGTATGTATTGATCGTAGTAACAACCACCGGATACGACTCGCCCTTGCTTGTCGAAGTGGCAGATTTCGGGGAAGGCAAGCTCAGTGCCGCAGGTCCTTGTAGCTCTTTACAGAACCTAAGAGTTATGATGGCTTCGTGATCATCGGTGTGCCTAAGGAGAGTTATCCGGACGAGCGACGCGTTGCGCTCGTTCCCACGGTGATCCCGAATCTCGTCAAGGCGGGGTTCGAAGTGCTGGTCGAGACCGGAGCAGGAGCGGAGGCGGGCTACCCGGATGCTCTTTATGTCGAACAGGGTGCCAAGATCCTCGCCGATCGCCGTGCGGTCTTCGGTGGTGCGGACATCATTGTTCAGGTTCTGTGCTACGGATCGAATGATGTTACCGGGCTAGCGGACCTTCCATTGCTGCGTAGTGAGCAAATCCTTGTCGGCTTCTTGCGGCCGCTGGGGTCGGTGGGCGTAATCCAGCAGATTACCCAAACGGGGGTCATCTCGTTCGCTGAGGAGTTGATGCCGCGTACCACGCGAGCGCAAAGTATGGACACGCTCTCCTCCATGGGTACGATCTGCGGCTACAAAGCCGTTCTCATCGCGGCCAGCACCTTGCCCAAAATCGTCCCTATGCTAACGACCGCGGCAGGTACCATCACGCCGGCGCGCATCCTGGTGATTGGCGCTGGAGTCGCTGGGCTGCAAGCCGTTGCCACTGCACACCGCCTTGGCGCGGTCGCCTCTGCCTACGATTTGCGACCGGCAACCAAAGAACAAGTGCAGAGCCTGGGTGGCCGGTTCGTGGAACTCCCGATTGAGGCCAAAAACTCGGAGGATGAACGCGGATACGGTACAGCGCAGGATGAGAGCTTCTACGCTCGGCAGCGTGAACTTCTCAGCCGCACAGTCGCGGAGAGCGACGTGGTTATAACCACGGCCGTCGTACCGGGCAAGAAAGCCCCGGTACTGGTGACCCGCGAGATGGTAAAAGGAATGGCGCCTGGCTCCGTGATCTTTGATCTGGCCGCCGAACGCGGAGGCAACTGCGAACTGACGTGTGCCGGCCAAACCGTGGTGGAGCACGGTGTCACCATCATCGGCCGGATCAATGTCGCCAGCCAAGTGCCTTATCATGCCAGCCAGATGTATGGACGCAATATCACCGCTTTTCTTCTGAACTTGGTAAAGGATGGGAAGCTGCGGCCCGATTCCGAAGACGAAATTATTCGCGAGACTCTTTTAACCCGTGGTGGCGAGATCGTGAATCGGCGGGTTCGCGAGTTTTTCGCGTTGCCGGAGCTGATTTCGCAGAGAGCCGCTTAGTCGGGCCTGGCGTCGGTATGGTCTGTCATCCGCTTACGCGAGCAGGACTGCGCGGTAAAACACTGGACGCGCTCCCTTTGATTGGAGCCATTGCGCAGCACAAAGAATACGCTTCTCAGATACTGCGTTTCACGCGGCCGATTTCTTCGCCGGCACCCAGTAGATCTCCTCCTTGAGCGCTTCCTTCGGATAGCCACACCGTTTCAGAATCTCCTTGCAGTGCTCAATCATCTCCGGGTGGCCGCAAAGATAGGCGACGCAGTTCTCGCGGGTGGTCCCCCACATGTCGGCGTACTTCCGTAGAATGTCCTCCACTCGGCCCGTTTCACCCTGCCATTTCTCATCTTCCCAGGGGCGGCTGACCGTAGGCACCGACTTCAGCCAAGGAACCTGTCGCGCATACTCCTGTATCTCGTCGTGATACCCGAACTCCCATGAGCGGCTGGCTCCGGTCAGCAGGAACAGCTTGTGCTCGCCTGCGAACTTGCCGTCCTTCCAATCTTGGTACAGCGTGCGGACGTAGCTTACAAAGGGCGCAACGCCCGTCACCGTGCAAACGAGGAGATGGTTGGTTCGACCGTTCCTGGTGTCGAGTGTAAACCGGCCCTTGGCAACCTTGCGCATGAGCAGTTGGTCGCCCCGCTGCAGCGTATAGAGCTGAGGTGTGAGGTCGCCGTCAGGTACGAGTTCGAAGAAAAACTCCATTTCGTCCTCATAGGGCGACGACACAATAGAATAGGGTCGCTCAGACCGCTTCTGCGGTCCCTCCACACCCAGGGTGGCGTATTGTCCGGGCACGAACTTGAATTCACCGCCGGGATTGACGCGAATCATCCAAAGGTCAGGGGCAAAATCAATCCGCTTCGAAATCCTCGGGTGATAAAACTTGTCGTCGGTAGCGCTCATCAGAACCTCCCATAAGCACGGAGGAACCTTCGGAAATCTGCAACAGCTTACCGGAATCGAGCGTGAACGCGGATGCTAACCGGCATTTCCGTTTTCAACTTCCGCCATTGTACATCAGTCACCTACCTGGGTTTACCTTTGGCATCGGCAGACCGCAAGAGCGCCTGATCCTGAAAGAAACAATTTCAAGTCGACAGAATTAAAGCGCCTGTTCCAGAGCCTTGGATGCCTCTCGTCTTTCTCAAAACGGACCACAGCGACATCGTCTGGAACTGCTGAACGAGAGCGTTGGCGTATCTGGGAGCGGCGCGTACCAATGCTTTGCAGTCGAAAACCTCGCAGGAGCGAATGCCGATCGCGTCCTGGCGCTCGCCGCCTACAAGGATTTCCTCACCCTCTGGACAGACGCCGATCCCGAGATTCCTGAAGCAAGCCAAGGCCGAGTACTCGAAGCTGCAGTAACGGGCAAAGTCCTGCCTCTTCGCTTCCTCCTTAACGACTCGGTGTCGAGGGCGGGGATGGTCTTGAGCTAAGATTTGAGCCTCCGTTTCGGCGGTTGGAGGCCGAGGGGCACCAGCCTTGCGCGGTAGCTCCCCGGATCACTTCACGGGTTCCCAGCCTTCTGGCAGCAAATCGAATGCGAGCGTGTCACGGTAGGCGTACTGATTGCCTTCCAGTACTGCCACTGGCGTCAACATATGCCAGATGCGATCATCGTCGAAGACGTAACACTCACCCGATTCGCGCATCGTGAAGCGATCCATTTCGTGTTTCTCATTGTCGGTTATGATGACTTCGCCGCCGTGAGCGCCGCAGCGGGCTAGCAGATGCGTGGCGATGTACTTTTCCCCGTCTTTATGTAAGCCCGGTGGGCTTGTGTCACACGGCCGACCCGGCGTAGCCGTGAACCTGATTGTATGCATGTTGACTAAATATCTAGTACCCACCGCCGAGAGCGGCAGGTAATGAAGGTGGTAAGCAATCATCTTGCGAACGCCTATGGAATCGGCGATGGCCGGGGGTAGCGGAGCGTACTCTCGCTGCTGGCCGCCTAGGGTCGTGTTGTATTTTTCCAGCTGCACATAGGGTGCGCTCTCCTCGCTCGACCAAACTTTTACACCGCCCTCAACAATCTCGGCCCGGAGACGATTTAAGGAACGATACCTGTCGCCCCCGTCATAGTACTTGTCCTTTGGAATGGACCAGGCTGCATGGGCTAACTCTTCCAGCGTGCGCGCTATGTCTACATCAACTCTGAGCGGCTGACGACTAAATCCGCGGTCGACGAGGTCATTTCGCGACCTGGCATTCGTTCCAACCGGAATAAAGCTGTCTTGACCCATGATCGTTCCTGACAAATGCTTGACGATTGCATGACCACGCAGATTTCCCTGTCTGTCGCTGGCAGCGAATCGACACACACCAAGCGTCTATTAACCGGAATCTCCTTTTTTGACTTCAAGAACGCTGGCGATCATACACCCATCTCGCCGTTCACGATAAGGGGGAAGGATTTTCATCTGAAGTGCTACGAATCGGTATACGATCCGCACCAGCACAGCCGAAATTGCGCCATTTGGCGGCCCACTTTTGCGATACCTCTCCCCGCTTCTTACTGGCTGGCGGTTCACACGGCGGCTGCTGCGTTGGCGGAAATAATTTCGAAGCGCCCCTCATGCTCAGCTGATGGGGTGGAGAGACAAGCCGATGAACCTGCACACCCACAGGGGCGCATTTCAACGTGGGAGTGGTTTTCTTAAACGTTAGCGACCACATTGCTAAGGGCACAAAAAATAGAAATCAGTCCCGAAAAAATCGTTGCTCTCACCTACGGTTTTGACGCCACCACCGTTTACTGGCCCAACGCGAAGTCTTTCGATTGGCAGAAGGAATACTGGGACATGTCCCCACGCAGCTATTGGTACGCCGCTGGGCACTATTCTGCCAGCGAGCACGGCGGTCCTGGAGGTACTCCGTTAACCAGCCGTCCTGCCACGGAAACCACGAACGAGTTCGGCTTTGCTCACCAAGTCCAAGCCCGCGATCTACCACCGACTCAACCGAAGCCCGCCACTTAGTTCTTGCTGCGATAGGCCTCAATCACCATGAATTTTTCCCATGCCTTGCCGTCGTCTGATTTTTCGCCTCGCCAAGTAAAGTGATTCTCGGAGATGTTAGTGTAAGTAGCGCGCGTAAACACATGGGAGGCAACGGGCTCCTTCATGTTGTACGTAATTCCTTTTTCATCGATCTTGACGCCGCTCAGGTCTTCCGTTCCTAGGTCCACCCAGGTGCCACCCAGAGCGTTTAGCCATTTCATATTCCAGGTCTTCTTCTTTGCATCATACGAGCGAAGGTTTATGCCCAGCACCAGAAGCTCGCCAGCGGGCGTAGTCATTCGGTATTCGTCCGCAATCACATAGCCATCAAGAATGAGGCGCCCTTCCCATGTCGCTTTCAGACTCTCCCAAATTCCGTCGCCTCGCTTTAGTTCTGCGTCGCAACTCCATTCGCCAATAAGAAAGGCGAATCGAGAAAGTTCTGGGGGTGCCTTAGGATTGAGTTTCCCATACTCCCGTTCAGCTCTTTTCATGGCTCGAGAATCATCCTCTGCAGTCTCCAGCATGGGTCGTGCAAGGACCTGCGGGCTCTGAGGCGCCTGCGCCTGGATTGATATAACGAGAAACATCATGCAAACCGCCAGTAGTGCAGTCTGTCTCTTCACAATCGCTTCCGTTTTGAATCGGCCCCGCAGCAGATGTAGGTGGCATGGAAACTCACGTTCACGGCGCCGCGTGCGAGGATGATACATCCCGCCTCCAGATTTCAACCGAGAATCGTTCTCACTTCGCAGTCTTGTCGTAAGGGCATCGCGTCTATTCGACGGATTGTCCCAAGGGCCCTCTAGCAAAGGTGCGGATTTGCGACCCGCTCCCACGTAGACGGGTAGTCAGCGAGTCGGACATGTTGCATCGCTGATGTCAGGATTCAGAAACGGGCTTCGGGGACGTCAACGAACGCCGTTTCGGGCGGTTTGTTGGCCACACGGGAGTGTCTGGATGCCGGTTTACCCGATCAGTAATGAGAAGTCTTAGGGGGCTGTATCCGAAGTGCCCAGCCCGAGATCAGCCATCGCATAGCTTGCACAAGGGGGCGCTCCAGATACAGCCGTAAGATTTCTGGAGCAGAGTCACATCTCGAGCGCAGAGTCTTTTGCGAACACTAGTATCGTTTCCGCATCTTCAGTACTTTCACAGATTATTCGGTCGCGGTGCGTCGCGCTGAGCTATCTACTGGGGAGGCCTCGGCCACGGCGGCTGAACGAAAGCCGGGTAGCGGCTATGGCCTTGCCGTCCGGCGGTTTGAACGAGAGTTGCTCCGGGAGGAAAGCGATGCGGTCACGGGTGGCTTCGGCGCTGATGCGTGCGGCGCGTCATAGATCTTGACCTTCTTCGGTTCGCTCACCATCTCGAAGTATTGCTTGGCCAGCTCGCCATTCAGAAAGGGTTCATCGGTTGCGTACTGTAGAAACATTGCCGTGTTCATATCCTCCTCACGAACGCAGCCCGTCTTCCCCGTTCCCTCGTGTTACCTCTCAACGCCGGTCTGGGATGCTCATGGAGAAGTGTTTTTCGCTTGACATCGCCTTTTTATAGGACTTCCGGATAGCCGACGACTCCCGGAAAGCGATCACCAGAAAAGTGCGGTGTAAAGTTCGAGCTAGAGCCTTTCATGCTGCCGCTTGCGCTTCTTCCCGCTGGCATCCGTGAACGTCACGCCTCCTCCGAAACTCGGGCGGATTTCTGCGCCCGTCTGCCAATCTACAACCCGATTTCGTAACATCATTTGCAATCAACGATTTGCGATGATTTCCTGCTCGCCACTCATCCGCCGGATACCGTTTTGGCCTGTCGCGGAGCGGGCCCTGGGGCTTCTTGGTTGCCACATTTCGGCCTTAGAAATCAGCAGTATTCGATGCCAGTTCTTGCGCTGAACGCATGGACTGAGAGTCTCTCCAGGCCCTGAGTCAAGAGCAGACATCTTGCATGCGCCGCCGCGATAGCAAGAAAGACTTGGCTTGGAAAGCCCTTTCGAGTCTTATTCCCCTTTTGTGCTATGGCTGTCGCCCCCCGGTGCCATTCTCCCCCTCCCCAAAGCGTGACATCTTAACTGTGCACGAAACCTTTAGTGGGGATTGTTCAGGGATCTGGGTAGTAGAGGGAAAAGGCAAGACATGGCGGAGCTGACGCAAAGGCCGGAAAATGCGGAAAACAAAGGCCGTCGCAGGATGCTCATTACGCTAGTCATCTTGCTGGTCACTCTTGTCGTAGTTGTGGTGAAGGACTGGACAACTTGGTTCGGTTCAGACGAGACCACGGACGCCTACCAGACGTCCCCAGCATCGGCTCCGACCAGCGTAGCGCAAGCACCATCCATCGGGAATCTGGCGCCCACGGCCAAGACTGCTCCAACTGCCAAGACGAAGAACGAAGTTGCTGCCAAGAGTTCCGCCCCGACCGCGGCCGCCCGGAGCGTCATCGCGGCCACGCGTACTGAGCTTCCGCCAATGGAAGTGGAAGTAGTGGCCGGCGACACACACCGCACCGTTCATCCTGGCAACAACTCCGTGAAGGTTGAGATGCCGCCGAACTCGGGCGCTCAGGCCGCGGGCTCGGCGTTCCAGTGGAGTCCGGCCACGAGTGCTGTGGAGCGGACGCGGATATCTTCTGATCAGCCTGAGGCACTGCCGCAAGCCGTAGAGGCGTCCTATCCCTCGCTGGCCCGGGAGATGAAGGTCCAGGGATCCGTGCTGCTTCAGGCGCTCGTCAGTGCCGACGGAGGCATCCGTGACCTGCGCGTGCTGAGCGGTCCTCCCATACTGGTCTCGGCCGCGATGGAAGCGGTACGCCAGTGGCGTTTCAAGCCGTATTTACAAAATGGGCAGCCAGTCGAAACGCAAGCCAAGATCAGCGTTAACTTCACAATCAAAGTACTGTGAATGCAGTGTCGCAGCGCGCGGCCTTCGTGCCAATCTCAGGAAAGCTATGACATCTGGCTCGACCCCAGGATGCAAACATTGCGAACATTACTGAGTTTCTAAAGCCCTACGACGCTTGCCAAATGCGACGCTATGCTGTGGGTACGCTCGTAAATAATGTTGCTAACGACGAGCCTCGATGCGCCAGTCCGATTGAGAGCCCGGTATCGATTCAAGGCGGTCTCTTCTAAATATCACTCGTAGAGAGAGAGTCTCGGCAAAGCGGGGGGCGATCCGTCACGAAGTCGAGGCTCCTGCGACGCCCTCGTGAAGTTCTTGGATCTCGTTCGACTCAGCGAGAAGGCCTTCGTGATCAGCTACCACTTTTGTGGCCGCCAGACACTTTAATCTCTGCTTTGATTCTTTCCACGATGAATCCGGCCTCGCCAGCATTTCGCAGACCGGTTGCCAACGTGACCCCTGAGATGAAGTCTGCAAATAGATCGTATACGCGGGAATTGCTTCGGTCCCTTGCCCAGATTGACTGGCAATAGGCGAAGTTACCTGCCGAACATCGCTATAAGCGACCTATTTCGATTTCCCGATCCCGAACAGTGAGTTCCGTAGGGTAACCACGCCATTCTCAAACGTCGGTGATGACGTGCTGAACCACGCCCACAATGCCCAGTAAAGCAACAGTAGGTCTCCAAACATGAATATTGAAAGTGAAAGAGAATCGCTTCCCCAGAAGAAATACAGAATGATCGCAGTCCAGACGCAGAAGGCGACTGTCGCGATTTTGGCTATTCCCCAAATGCCGATTTGCCAAAAATAAAAACTCTGTACCTCCGCGGGGAGAGGGGCGCACGATGACCTGATGATCACCAGGCGATGGATGCGCCGGCAAGGAGACAGGAATAGACGCGTAAAACTCACGGTCATTGTACCCAGGCCTAGCTGTATCGCCGGATCTTGCGAATACCGGCACCTCGAAATATTGAAGAAAATCAACTCCCCGGAAGCGTTGCTAACGCACGCAATTGCCAGACGATTTTGTCATCTGGGTTGGCCGAATCCGTGCTTGGGGCATCGGACGGTACTGAGAATTCGACGGGCAAGGTGATCCACTCAGACTCAGGGGCTGATCGGGGGCCCTTGCTCAAGGGTTCTCCGCGCCAAACCAATTCATCCCAAGTGGTTTTACTGCCCCCAGTCAAACCTCTGTCCACACTCTTTCTCCTCCTCACACAATTGAGCGTGACTTGCACCGGCCTACGCAAGAGGCTGCCCACTGGTAGGTGAATTTTCCAGAAAGATTCTGTCCCAGCCAGAACGGTAGCGAATCCATTTCAAAATAGCTGCCTGAATACTTGCGCGCACGGGCTGCCAAGAGCACGTTCCACCAAAGCAGAGCAATTCCGATGGCCGGCAAGATCAAAAGGAATAAAAAGGAAGGGTTTCTCTGGTCCATGTTTCGGGCCCTTTTAGGGCGAGTCCAGCTGTACCGATCACGAGAGCGATGGCACCGAGGAGCCAGCCAGTTCGGCTCGTTTCGGCGTTGGAAACATTCGTACCCGAGATTCTCTTCCGTACCCAATCGGGGTTTTCTAGCCAGGGTTGCTGGTCGGCGGTCAATCAATCTCCCCGAAGCTCATGACTTGCAAAAAAGGGAATCTGGACTGACGGGGCACCCTACGCTGCGACGCCTCTCGACCGTACGTTTTTTGCCTTCAGCAGAAAGAACAGGAAAAAACCGCCCAGCACCACATGAATCACGATTCCCGGAGTGACTGCCGCACCGGCTCCGAGAGTCATGGTCCGAAGAACCACGACGAGAGAAAGCACTTGCACAAAGAGGTTTCCCAAAAGCACGCCTATCAGGCCATATCCCTGTGCTTTTCGTGCGTACCAGTTAATAATCCCAAGCCCAAAGAGTGTTGCACTCACCTCGTGTTTGCCGATATCCGCTCCCCAAAAACAATTTCCAACCTCGAACTCAATTCTGCGATTGAGATTAATGTCGTCGATCCCTTCGCACGAAAAGGCTATCGCTTTAAGGGTACGGGCGAACTAGTAAGCCGGGGTGAGTTGTTTAATGACATATTGTCTTTTTATCGCGGCCGATGGGTCGACTCGGCGCGAAGCCGGAACAAGCCCGCTATTAAAAGATTCGTTCTGGTCACGATTGAGAAGGCACTACCCCTGATATCACCCGCCTACGATAATGGTAGGGATGAGAAGTCAGTCCAGGATTATTGGGTTTGCTACTTCGATCATCTGCACGCACGGGAATGATCTACTGAATCTAACTAGGGTTTGGAGTCCCTGCCGGTCCAAGGCTGGACGTTCGCCACTTCTCAGCGGGCCTGAGCCACATACTCCCGGGCGCTCTCCAGCGCCACATGGGTGCAGTCTTCAGAGAGCAACCATTCGCGACCAGCTCTCGTGTAGTAGTGCCGAACGTGCGCATTTGCTTCTGGACTCTCCCGTCCCCGCGGACGATCAACCATCAGGCCACTGTGGCCTGATGTACGTCCAGCCCACATTCACGTTCGATGAGAGTTGGCATAACGCCTCCATCGGAGGCGATTGCTGCGCGGCAGGTCTGGTGCAGACTGTCATGCGTCCTTCCCGTTTTGCGAGTGCGACAAAAGGCGGTACCTTCACCGGCGCGGGTCAGTCTTATCGACGGGATCTGTGTCATCTCATAGACTACCGACCCTTCAAGCAATCGCCAACCACGGATGCTTGTATCACGGACTGACCCGTTTCTACGTGGCTAGCCCGCTGCACCCTATTTTGACGGTAAGTGTGCGCCAGAGGCGCATGAGGTCTCATCGAAAACGCCTCGGATCGCGTTTCAGTCCATCGCGAAGTGTGCTGCCCCGAGGCGTTTCCGATCAGGGCTAGCGACAATTCGTCCGGAATCGTCGGATTCGCTGCTCACGTGTCACGGTTGACTCGTAATAAGGCCGGAAGTCGATTTTTGATTGCAAATCCGCCCGATGTTATCTTGGGTCTCCCTGGACAATTCTCGGCGGATAAGCGTCAAATGCGATCTCATGCTCCTAAAGTTCTGTCAGGACCACCTCCCATTCAGTGCATAGACCTTATTTTCGTGCCGTGAGCAGTCCATTGGATACCATCCCTCATGAACATACTTGATCTCGTTGTCGGTAAGCCCATCAAAACCAGTGACGAACGCGCCGAGCAGATCGGTCCTGCGCAGGGCATCCCGATCTTTGGTCTCGATGCGCTTAGCTCGGCGGCTTACGGCCCGGAAGCGGCCCTCAGTCTTCTGATTCCCCTTGGCTTTCTCGGTGTTCGTTATATCGTACCCATCAGCGCCGCCATCATCACGCTGCTAGTGATCGTGTACTTCTCCTACCGCCAGACCGTCGCCGCCTATCCCTCCGGCGGTGGCTCCTATACCGTGGCGCGGTTCAACCTCGGCGCACGTGCCGGCTTGCTTGCCGCGGCCGCGCTCCTCGCCGATTACATTCTCACGGCCGCAGTGGGGATTTCCGCGGGAGTTGGTGCGTTGGTCTCGGCGGTTCCATCCTTGCTGCCGCACACCGTTTCTCTCTGCGTGGGCATTCTGATCGTCATCACTATCCTCAACCTCCGCGGCCTGCGCGAAGCTGGCACTGCTTTCGCAGTTCCTACTTATCTGTTTGTTGGCACACTTCTCATAACGATCGTCGCGGGCGTTCTCCGTGTTCTCTTCAGCGGAGGGCATCCCACACCGGCAGCTCCGCTTCCGACTCCGCCCCCCATGATGGAAGCGGTCAGCTACTGGCTACTGCTGAAGGTTTTCGCCAGTGGTTGCACGGCTTTGACTGGCGTAGAGGCTGTCAGCAATGGCGTGAAGGCTTTTCGAGAGCCCACGGTGAAAAACGCCCAGCGCACTCTCACCGTGATTATCTTTCTACTGGCGATGTTGCTGGCGGGAATTTCGTATCTCATAAAGACTTACGGAATTGCCGCAACCGATCCGGGCCAGCCCGGCTATCAGAGCGTTCTCTCCATGCTCACCGCCGCGGTTTTCGGCAAAGGTTCTTTTTATTATCTGACCATGGGCTCAATCCTTGTCGTTCTTTCTCTGTCCGCCAACACAGCCTTTGCTGATTTTCCGCGCCTCTGCCGCGCCATCGCGCAAAACAATTACCTGCCGCACGCCTTCGGGTACCGCGGGCGGCGGCTCGTCTACACCTATGGCATCGTCGTCCTGGCGGTATTCTGTGGCGGCGTTCTCATCCTTTTCGGAGGTATCACCGACCGGCTTATCCCGCTGTATGCCGTCGGCGCTTTTCTGGCCTTCACGCTTTCGCAATCCGGCATGGTCATGCACTGGCGGAAAAATCGCGGTCCCAATTGGCTGAAGAACGCACTCGTGAATGGGCTCGGTGCCCTGGTCACCGGCATCACCACGGGCGTCGTGCTGGTTGCGAAATTCGTGGAAGGCGCTTGGATTACGCTGCTTTTCATTCCGTTGACAATTGTTTTCTTCACCCTTGTCCGCCGCCACTACCACTCCGTGAAACTGCTCACCACCTGCAAGGTTCCCGTCGACGCGGCAGGTCTCAGCCAGCATCCGATTGCGGTCATTGCCATCGACCGCTGGAGCAACATCACCCGCCAGGGAATTGAATTTGCTGCCCGGCTTTCCCCGGATGTGATCGTCTTGCACGTCGAACCCAACGAGCATTCCGAACTGCTTCAAGACGACTGGGAACATTACGTTGCGCAACCCTTCCGCGCGGCGGGCAAGGAGCCACCCAAGATCCATGTCCTGCCTTCACCCTACCGCTTCATAATCATTCCCATCGTTCAATTCATTCTCGACCTTTCGAAAAAGCATCCTGATCGCAGCATCATCGTGGTCATACCCGAGATCGTGGAAGACAAATGGTATGAATTCTTCCTCCACAATCAGCGTGGCCGGCTTCTGGAATGGGTACTACTCGCCCGCGGCAATGAGCGCATCTTCACGGTGAGTGCGCCCTGGTATGTCGGGGCACGATCCTAGTTCCATCTGGAGCGGAGGATGATTTGAGAAGTCTCGGGGAAAAACCAATCATTTAACAATTCCGAGACAATAGTGCTCGACCCCAACTCGACTTGCGCGAGTCCAACATTCCGTACGACTTGAAAGCGGCTCTCGTTGAAGAGGCGCTGCTTTGGAGAACAGCCATGGGGATGAGGTCATGCGCTATCTAAGGCGCTAATGAAAGAGCTTAGGTTGTCAACTTGAAGGAAGGCTCTAGTCTGCGCCAAGGGATTGCGTGGCCTGTCGCTTCAGCGGTCTCCAGGCCAGGTCGCCTCGCAAATACTGCCAGAGGCCTTGCAATCGCCAGATCATATGCAATTGCCGGTAAGGAAAATGTTCCAGGAAGCAATAGCTGACGAGCCGCGCGACATCCTGCCAATCGTTGTAGCGTTTGTAAGTCAGTTCTTCTTGAAGCACGGAGCCAATGGAAATGACTGTTGCGAACGCATACCCGAAGATGACAAACTGCAGAAGGAATGAATGACTCAAGACGCCAAAGCATGCTGCCAAGATAATCGTGACGAAGCCACCCAGTTCGATGACCGGGGCCAGAAGTTCGAACAACCACAAGTAAGGAAGCGCCAGGCTTCCGATGATTCCGTAGCGCGGCCGGAAGAGCATGTCCCGGTTCGGCCACAAAACGTCGAGCAGACCTTTTTGCCAGCGCGCGCGCTGTCTGGCAAGCGACCGGATGTCGGATGGCACTTCAGTCCAGCACACGGGGTCCGGGACAAACTCGATGCGATAGTCCGCGCCTTCCTCCCGTAAGTGGCGGTGCAAGCGTGCCACCAGATCAAAATCTTCGCCAATTGAGCCAGATCGGTAGCCCCCGACAGCGCGCACCAGATCGGTGCGGAACACTCCGAAAGCGCCGGAAATAATCATCAGCATGTTTCCCCGGGCCCAGGCTTCTCTTCCGATCAGGAAAGCGCGCAAGTATTCGACGACCTGGATGACTTCAATGCTCTTCCTGGGTAGGCGAACGCGGCGCATGCGTCCTCCTTCGACCTCTGACCCGTTCAGCACCCTGACAATTCCGCCAACCGATACCACGCGCTCGGGGTCTGCCAGTACCGGCACCATGATTCGCAGCAGCGCATCGCGCTCGAGCACGGAGTCTGCGTCGACGACACAGACATAGGGCGAGGTCGCCGCGTTCAAGCCGGCATTTACGGCATCGGCTTTAGTTCCAGCTGATTCCTTATCCACGATGACAAGGCGCGGGTCACTGTCACTTCGGTAGAGTCCCCGAACCGGCGCGCTGATTACTTGCGGGATATACACCGTTCTTACCAATCGCAGGCGAAACTCCCCCTGCATTATCTGCAGGGTGCTGTCGGATGAGCCGTCGTTTATGACGATGACCTCGAGTTCCGGATAATCGAGATCAAGCAGATTCCGGACAGCCGTGCAAATAAATAACTCTTCGTTATGTGCGGGAACAAGGATGGTGATGGGAGGCACCATCGGGGATCTCTTGATCCAGTCGAAGGGGATGCTTTCCAGGCGCCGCAGGTGTGCTGCACTCGTCTTCAGCGCGACGGCAAGCATCAGCAAGTACCCGAGATTCGAAACGAAGTAGTAGAAAAAAAGCAGGTGGTTCGAGAGTTTGAGAAAGTAAATCATGACCGAGAAGCCGCCGCGGCAGAGACTTTCTCCTGTGACGGCTGGGGCTCGGAAGGCAAGGTCCAGGTGTGCAGTACTTCCAGCAAAATGGTCTTCGTGCGCTTCCTGATTTGTTTGCTGGCTCTGGTTTCTCTTTCGAGCTTGGCTTGCAAGCCGGCGTTTTCCAGCGCTGTCAGGTAGGCATGCAATCCATACCGGTCTCGCATGGCCACCAATTGTTCAAAGATCGGCGCCATCGCCGTGGGGAAATCCACGATTGCTTCTGCTGCCCGCAGACGCACCAGCCGATTTGAATCGCTCAAGCCGAGCAGCAAGAAGGGGATCGCAGTTGGCTGGGAGAGCTTACCCAGGCTCACGATAGCGCGCAACCGCACGAACCACATGGGATCTTTCGCCAACTCACTCAGAACGTTGATTGCCATACGCGGTTCGGCAAAGGAAAGTGCGCGCGCAGCTGCGGCTCGTAATTCGGGCAGGGCGTCGTCGGCAAACTGCAGGAGCTCAGTCCCCAGCGAAGCGGTGGCTACTTCCCCCAGTACGCGTCCGAGCGCTTCGCGCACGGCTGGAGCCGCGTGTTGCAGGTACGGCAGCAAGATTTGCGGACGCTCCGCGCAGCTCTGGACCAGTGCGCTTTGCAAGGGGAGAACGGGCACGACCAGCCCGACTTCGCCGACCC
Organism: Acidobacteriota bacterium; assembly: GCA_003225005.1. GTDB lineage: Bacteria > Acidobacteriota > Terriglobia > Terriglobales > Acidobacteriaceae > Sulfotelmatobacter. The sequence goes on from QIAN01000172.1 coordinate 33,852, forward strand.
AATGCAGAATTTCCTCGGCCGCTTCCGGACAGGCCATCCGCCCGAGACCGCGCAAGGAGGCGAGCTTGGTTTCCGGATCACGATCCCGCAATCCTTCTGACAGAGCCGCAATACCTTCCGGGGCACGAGTTCGACTGAGTGCTACCAGTGCACGCTGCCGCCTCCATCCTTGATGGTGCCGCGCATCAGAGATACATTTCTCGACGAGCCCGCTGGCGCGCATGAATTTCAGCAGCCTTGCGGATTCCGCCGGTCTTGCGATTTCAAAGGCGTCCAGCACCATGGTTTCGACAAGGTGACGGTCGGACAGTTTGTTACGCCATGTGTCGTAGGGAATCTGCCCAGAAATCAGGTCTTCCCAGCCTTGGCGGAGTTCGAACTGGCGCGCATCACGGCGCGCGAAATAGCGCTTGCGGTAGGTTCGTCGCAGCAGGATAAACCCCAGCAGCAAGACGTCTGCGACGACCATGGAGACGATCGCCTTCAGCACGAAAGCGGCTGGGCCTAGCCTGCGAAATGATTCAAAAGCGGAAACCATAGGTAAATCCAAAACTCGTTTGCGTGCGGTCTTGCGTGCGCTTCTGATAGGCAGCAAAACCAGTCACGTCGTGGCGCTCTGTCAACTGGAAGCGCAAACCGCCACCATATGTCTGCGAAGAAAACGTCCCGATCTGATCGACTTGCGCGAAATTCTCCGTCCCTACCGCGAAGAAGACATTTCCCTGGAGGCGGCGCTCGTCCCACGCAGAGATAGGAAACCCAATACGTGTTAACCCCGAAGGACGCCATTCCGCGCCTGTCCCGGAAAAATGGCTTCTCGCGCCGGTCAGTCCTACAGACCACGTCCAGTCGTGAGGCAAGTAAAACAGGGTCATCTCATTGATGGTCAGAATGCGCGCCGTTGTGTACCAATACCAGTGCTGCCCATAGATAATTTCCAGCCCGTGCAGAAGCTTGCCACCAGCGAGCCTCCATCCTTGGTCGTAGTCGAAGAACGCTTCGTTTTTCGGAATGACATTGTTGTGATGAGCTGCCGCTCCACCCACCGTTAACGCACCCATCCTCGGCAACTTTCCGGTCACGCTCGCTACGGACGTTTCCGCATCCGTTCCCGCCCGCTGGTAAAAATTCTCGGAGACGGCAGTTTTCCAGCGCGGTGTCCAGTGCGAAGTGAAGTTCAATCCTTGCAGGTCATTAGGGCCAACAAAGCTGAAAAGGTCGGTGTTCACCCCCACGCGCATCTCATGCCTGGGTTCACTGCGCAACGAAAGCAGTCCCAACTCGGCCTCTTTACTGGTCGGATCCAATTCCAACGCCCGGCGAAATTCCAGCTTCGCTTCGCTCCGGTTGTCTGCTACCCGCAGCGCACGCCCGCGTGCAGCATGGAGATCGGCGCGCTTCGGGTCGAGCTCCACGGCACGATTTAAGGCTTCGAGAGCGTCCTGGGTTCGGCTTTCGCGCGAATACACGTTTGCCAATGCCATCCAGTTGTCCGGATCGTTGGGAACAGCGGTGAGAATGTCGTGATATTCGTGTTCGGCTTCCGCGACTTTTCCTGACCACAGCAGCACGCGTGCACGCCACGCCCGTATGTCCATGTCTCGCGGTGCACGGGCAATTTCACGGTCCACGATGCTCATGGCTGCGGTCCAATCCTGCGCCGCAGCACACCTTCGAACTTCTTCTTGCCAAGCCGACGTCGGCTGTTGCGCCAAGGCGAACAAGCAGAATATTGAGATGCCTGCCAACACTCTGAACATCGCGAGCACAATGATTCTGAGGCGTTTACCGACACCGAATGCATTCATACCTTTGTAGATAGTCTCTACCGAACCGCGGAGAGATACACCACCTTGCGTTACTACGACGGTTACATCAGTAACCGGTGTGAGCGCCTCGGTTCCCAATGGCGGCGGACAGGAGTGTCCGCCCCACACGGGCCTGCCGGGCTTTGGCTGGCTGGACAGACCCTTTGGATCCGCTTAAGTTCAAGTTTTTGGGCTTTCCAACGTGCCAGCGGCCCAGAAAAAATGCTTCCACGGCCAATGGTGTCACGCCTATCCCATCGCGTCATGGGCGACATAGACTCCATTACTTGCGATCTTCCCATCATCGATTGATAAGTTTCTTGATCGCATCGGACGGCAATAGGCCGCCAAGACAATTTTTTTGAGGGCCTAAAATTAGTGGTTGGAGTGGCCTAAGTACATTGGAACCATTTTGTCGTCTCGCGAGTTCAAATCCTGTCGGGGAAGTTCAGCGTGGCGGCGACCCAGAGGGGCCTGCGTCGTGCCCCCGGTCGCCTCTCTCGGGAACGCAACTAATCCCGCAAATGACGTTCCGAGTTGCACGATACTTCCGATTACTTGACAACCGTCTCCTGCAGAGGACGTTTCGAGTCAAGATCCAGGTTCAACTCCAACACGTTGACGCGAGGCTCGCCTAAGAAACCGAGCTGTCGATCTGCCGTGTGCTTAGCGACGAGCTCCTGAACTTCATCGGCGCGCATGCCACGTTCTCGTGATACGCGAGGCACTTGAAACTCGGCCGAGGCCGGCGAGATATGAGGATCAAGGCCAGAAGCAGAGGTTGTTACCAGATCAGCTGGTACGGACTTCCCGGCATTCTCGGACTGCAGAGAAGCGGCGTTCTGCCGCACGCGATCAATCAGCTTCTGGTTCGTGGGTCCGAGATTTGTGCCGCCTGAGTTCGCAGCATCGTAACCGCTCCCTGCGGCCGACTGGCGCGAGTGGAAGTAGCCGGGGCCGGTGAAGGCCTGGCCAATGATTCGTGATCCAATAGGTTTCCCGTCACGCTGGATCAACTGGCCGTTAGCGTTAGCTGGAAACAGGACCGTCGCGATTGCCGTGACCACGAGGGGATAGGCGACCCCGAGCAAGATCGTGGTCGCGAAGGTCATCAGCACGGCTGTAACAAGATTTTTCTTCATGTCTCGAATCCTTTAAGCAAGCCCAACCCGCGTGATCAGCAGGTCAATGAACTTGATTCCGAAGAACGGCACGATGATACCGCCCACGCCGTAGATCAGCAGATTGCGCCGGAGCAACTCAGCGGCTGGCATCGGCCGATACCTCACTCCTCGTAAGGCCAGCGGGATCAGGGCAATGATGATCAGCGCGTTGAAAATCACGGCCGACAATACGGCCGACTGCGGTGTTTGTAAATGCATTATGTTCAGCGCATTCAGAACTGGAAATGTTCCCGCGAACATCGCAGGGATAATGGCGAAGTATTTCGCGACATCATTGGCAATTGAAAATGTCGTGAGTGCGCCGCGAGTCATGAGAAGCTGCTTGCCGATTTCGACGACTTCAATCAGCTTGGTGGGATTGGAGTCGAGGTCCACCATGTTTCCGGCTTCCTTCGCTGCCTGCGTACCGGTATTCATGGCGACACCGACATCGGCCTGAGCCAGCGCTGGCGCGTCGTTGGTGCCATCGCCAGTCATGGCGACCAGTTTGCCGCCCGCCTGCTCGCGCTTGATTAAGTCCATTTTGTCGCGCGGGGTCGCCTGCGCCAGGAAATCATCCACCCCGGCTTCCCGTGCGATGGCAGCGGCTGTAAGGGGATTGTCACCAGTGATCATTACAGTACGAATCCCTATGGCGCGTAATTGATCGAAACGTTCGCGCATTCCACCTTTGACCACGTCTTTCAGTTCAATGACGCCGAGTGCACCGCGATTCTTCTCGGCAACAACCAATGGCGTGCCGCCGGAACGAGCGATCTGATCTACGTGCTCCCGAACTGGCTTGGGGAAGTCGCGACCATTCAAGGAAAGATATTTCTGAATCGCATCCACAGCGCCCTTGCGGATCTCGAAGCCGTCCAGGTTGACGCCCGACATGCGAGTCTGGGCCGAGAATGGGACGAACTGAGCTTCGCGCGAGGACAACTCTCGTCCGCGAAGGCCGTACTTCTCCTTCGCCAGCACAACGATTGACCTGCCTTCGGGCGTCTCGTCGGCGAGTGAGGAGAGCTGCGCTGCATCGGCAAGTTCTGCTTCAGTAACACCGGGCGCGGAAATGAACTGTGAGGCCTGGCGGTTTCCCAGCGTGATGGTGCCAGTCTTATCGAGAAGCAGAGTGTTCACGTCGCCGGCGGCCTCGACCGCACGGCCCGACATGGCCAGAACGTTGTGCTGAATCAACCGATCCATGCCGGCTATGCCAATGGCTGATAGGAGACCGCCGATGGTGGTAGGAATCAGACAGACGAGAAGAGAGACGAGCACGAAAACCGTTTGCGGAGAGCCGGAGTAGATCGCGAATGGCTGGAGTGTAACCACAGCGAGAAGAAAGATGATGGTTAATCCTGCCAGCAGAATGTTCAGGGCGATCTCATTGGGTGTCTTCTGACGTTCGGCGCCTTCGACGAGAGCGATCATGCGATCGAGAAACGTTTCCCCGGGGTTGGAAGTGATCTTGATCCTGATTTGGTCTGACAAGACGCGCGTGCCGCCGGTCACCGCTGAACGGTCTCCGCCAGCTTCGCGAATGACGGGTGCCGATTCCCCCGTGATCGCCGATTCATCGACTGAAGCGACGCCCTCAACGATTTCGCCGTCAGAGGGAATGAACTCACCGGCAGAGACCATAACGACATCCCCGGTGCGTAGCCTCGAACTTGGGACCTTCTCGATCTCGCCGTTTTCGAGCAACCGGTTGGCGACTGTTTCGGAGCGCGCTTTGCGCAGCGTATCGGCTTGTGCTTTCCCCCGGCCTTCCGCCATCGCCTCCGCAAAGTTGGCGAACAGCACGGTGAACCACAGCCATAGCGTGATCTGTAAGTTGAACTTGAATGCCGCACCGCCGCGAAGCAGTAACGCAGTGGTGATGACGCTGCCGACTTCAACCACAAACATGACGGGATTGCCCATCATCTTGCGGGGGTTGAGCTTGAGGAATGCATCCCGTACCGCGCGCTTGACGATCTTCCATTCCCAGACAGCTTTTTTCTTCGTCGCCATATTGAATCTCAGAATGTCTTGCCTGCACTCATCAGCAGGTGCTCCAGGATCGGCCCAAGGCTCAGAGCCGGAAAGAAGGTCAACGCCCCCACGATCAGAATCACGCCGATGAGAAGCGCCGTGAACAGTGGCGTGGTCACCGGGAACGTCCCGAGCGAAGCTGGAACATATTTCTTGCGCGCCAGATTACCGGCGATGGCAAGCATGGGCAGGATCATCAAGAAGCGACCAGCCAGCATCGTGATGCCGCCCGCGGTGTTGTACCAGAGCGTGTTCGTAGTCAGGCCGTTAAACGCCGAGCCGTTGTTGCCTGCCTGTGATGTAAACGCATAGAGAATCTCGCTCAAGCCGTGCGGGCCGGGATTCAATATGCTGGAGCTACCGAATCCTTCGACGGCTGAGATGGCGGAGAATCCCAAAATGACCAGCGGGAAGACGAGCACGACCAGCATCGCCATTTTTACGTCGTAGGCCTCGATCTTCTTTCCCAGGTACTCCGGTGTCCGCCCCACCATGAGACCAGCGATGAACACGGCCAGGATGATGTAAATCAGCATGCCGTACAGGCCGGCACCAACGCCGCCGAAAATGACCTCGCTGAGCATGATGTTCACCAGCGGTACCATTCCGCCGAGCGGGGTGAAGGAATCGTGCCAGCCGCTGATCGCGCCGCAACTCGCATCGGTCGTAACCGTTGCCCAGAGCGCAGTGTTGGCGATTCCGAAGCGGACTTCTTTCCCTTCCATGTTGCCGCCGGACTGAAGCGCACTCGCGTGCTGATCTACTCCGACGACCAACAGCGGGTTCCCCCGGGCCTCAGCCCAGTAGGTGACGCTCACTCCGACAAGGAACAGAATCGCCATCGCAGCCCACACCGCCCAGCCATGACGCGGCGAGCCGGTCATTCGTCCCAGTGTGTAGGTCAAGCCGGAGGAAACCGCAAAAATACAGAACAGCTCAATCAGGTTCGACAACGGGGTCGGATTCTCGAAAGGGTGTGCGCTGTTCGCATTAAAGAAGCCGCCACCGTTCGTGCCCCATTCCTTGATGATCTCTTGTGAAGCAACTGGCCCTTGTGCGATTGTCTGCTCGGTCACGGTGTCCATGACGGATTTGCCATCGGGGCTGAGAACTGGCTTCCCGTTTGCGTCCACTTTCGGCACATGCTGCGGTTCGATCAGCTTCACCGTGTCGTACGGTTTCAGGTTCTGAACGACTCCTTGCGAGACCAGCGCCAGCGCTCCCACCATGCAAAATGGCAGCAGCACCCAAAGGCATGAGCGGACCAGATCAACCCAGAAGTTGCCGATGGTTTCCATTTCGCGCCGGGCGATGCCGCGAATAAATGCGATTGCGATAGCCATTCCGACAGCCGCCGAAGCGAAATTGTGATATGCCAGGCCTGCCATCTGCGTGAAATAGCTCATGGTGGTTTCGCCACTGTAGTTCTGCCAATTCGTATTCGTGGTGAACGACGCAGCGGTATTGAACGCGAGCGCAGGCGCGACACCGCCCAACTTCTGCGGATTGAAGGGCAAGAAAGCCTGCGCACGCTCGATTACATACAGCACCAGCATTGAAACCGCACTGAATAGCAGCATGGATACCGCATACTCGGTCCAGCGCATTTCGTGGTTCTCATCAACGCCGGTGACGCGATATAGCAAGCGCTCGAGCGGGCGCAGCACCGGGTCCATGAATGTCTTTTCACGGTTGAAGACCCGCGCCATGAAGACGCCCATTGGTTTCGTGACGGCCAGGATCAACATCAGGAAAAATGCGATCTGGAACCATCCGTTAGTGGTCATCAAAACTTCTCCGGACGCAGCAAGGCGTACAGCAAGTACACGATCATCAGCACACTGATGACGAGCATAATGATTGATTCCAAAGTAATCGCTGCCTCACTTCACCCTGTCACAGAAGTGCACATAAGCAATCGACAACATAAAAAAGGCAATCGTAACCGCGACCCAAAGTATGTCCTGCATATGTTCGTTCCCTCCTCGAAACCCGCTGAGTTCCATTCTTACCAGAAGCCTTCTTTCCGCCCCCACCACCAGATGAGGCCTACAGTCGCTGTATCTTGTTGTTTGCCGAGAATGCCTTGCACATCAGTCAAGAATGAGGGCTGGTTGGAGAAATCGCGCCGCCACTCATACCGCACCAGGAAGCCATCAGCCAGCGCGTAGTCGAAAGTGACGGTATTTTCTTTCAGCGCCTGAGTGATGCCGCTGAAGAATCCGCCTCGATCCGAGAGGTATTCTGCGCGTCCCGCCAGCGCGACCTTCGGGGTGAACTGATAGCGTGCATAGGCAGCGCCTCCGTCTACGTGGGAAGGGGCTGAAGAATGACCCGGCGCCGCATTTTGCCACAGACGCTGAATCACGTAATCGCCTTCCAAAGCCAGCGTCAGCTTCGGCGTGGTTTGCCAAATCACATAGCTGTCGAAGATGTGAGTGTACCCGTCCGGCGCCGGCCGAATGGCTTCAAAACTGAGCCCGGGTTGAACCGGGATCGGGCTGGTGGGCGGCACCACAGCTCTATCTGGGTGCTCCTGTCCGAGATAATAGCTTGTCGTCCAGTTGATTGATTTTCGGGGCTTCGCGGTGAAACCAAAAAGCTGATCTTTGAAACCGTTGGTCGCTTCCACCTGATTGGTGCCATTGACTACCCAATAGTTCAGCGTCAGTTGATCGTTGATGGGATAGCTCGCGCGGATTCCCATATGATAGAAAGGCAAGAAATCGAAGTAGAACGACCGCGAATAGTTCATCTGGTCTTTGGTGTAATTACCTTCTATCCCCAACGAGCTGCTCCACTTGCCGAAATCGACCGTCAGACCCTTGCCCAGGGGGACGATGTACGTCCCGTAAGCTTGAAAAATATTTCTGTAAATCTGCGGTCGAGGTTCATTCGCGGGGTTTCCCTGCAAAGTGTCGGTGGCCTGGCCATACTGCAGATCCAGGCGTGCGCCCCAACGGCGTCCGGCGCCGAGATCAGGTGCACGCTCTAAAATGACGCTGGCTTGATTCAAACTGAATTCGTTACTAAGCACATCATAGGCACGTAATAGGTTCACGCGCCCAACTGGATTGTTGAAGTTGTACGCGTAATAGCCGTCAACGGTAAGATTCAACGTAGTGTCGTGGAGAAAATCGAGCGTTTTCCCGTCCGCGGAACTTACCAGCGTTTGCGATGGTGCTGCCCGCGGGCTGGAACCGGCGTCAGTCGCCGGATCCTGCGTTAAAGTCTCATTTCTCGATTGCATTTGCCTCAAGATTGCTCTTAGCTCTTTAACTTCTGATTCCAGGTGCTCCACGCGCTGCTGCAAGTCCTGCGTATGCGCTGTCGAATCCTGCGCCACCGCTTGTCCTCTGAGACCTGAAATGCAGGCTCCGAAACACATCAACAACAAAACTTGGTGTTTCATAAGACCAACCTTTCTCGCGACGCCAGTTGTATGAGACCTACCCTCGGATGCTTTTTGATTTCACTGTGCTTCTTAGAATTTGACCAGTATGGCAAGATTGAGCCGGTTCTCGTCTCTGCGGAGATCCGGGGTAAAACCCGAGACCAACGACCCCGGCGAGCCAGTGTTGCCACCCGGAGGAGTGATTCCGTTCTTCCCGGAAAAATAAGGGACACTGGCGGCCCGATGCTCAAACTCCCAGCGAAAAGTGATGTATTGGCTGGGCATGTAATCGAAGGTTGCCGATCCGTCCCAAGCCTTGTACGGGTCCCCTGGATTTTCCGTAAAATAAGGCGTCCCTGAAGTCGCGGTCGCGCCATTGATCGGAGGCAGCAACACCAGATAGCGGCCGGGATTGTTGATCTTGCCACCACCAAGTGTGAAGCCGTAAAGATCTTTGTGAAACCACAAGCGGTTGTAGAGCATGAAGCCGAGGAAGTCCTGCTTGGGCCAAATGACGCGCTGACCCGCGAGCACGTGCACAGAATTGCCGGCACAGCTCACGCCACCGCCATGTTCACATCCCATATCGCCGGTAAGCGAGAAGGCGGCCTTATCAAGAAATTTCGAGGGATTGTCGTGGTACTTGTACTCAATGCTGTCGTCGGTGTGATATCGGACCCGGCCTGGAACTGCTAGCGCATCTTCACCTAAAGCGTATTGATTCCCGAGTATCGACCAGCGCCCGTTCGGGCGCCACAGGATTTGCGCTCCAATTCCGGGCCGGTTGTTGAACCGCCCATAGGATTGCCATCCGTTGATAAACCACGGCTCAATTTTCAGGTGTTCGGTGGGAAAGATCTGCACCCGTACGCCATTGAAGAACCACGGTGTATTCGACGAGACATATGACGGCTGATAAGCCCAGTTATCAAAGTTGTAGTAGCTGAAGAGTCCAATGTACGACATGAAAATTCCCGCATCGACGTTGATCCCATGCAACTTGTGAAAGTGATATCCGCCATAGGCCTCTGAAACGTAGCGATAGGCATCGGCGAGGTTCCATTGGCCACGCGCAGGGCTGGCGTCATTGCGCGGCGTGGTCTGTGAATACAGGCCGAATTGCGTCATCAGCCGGGCGCGAACATGGTCATAGTGAAAGTCGCCTCCGACGCCAAGCTGCGTCACGTGGACCTCGCTGGATCGGAAGACCTCGCTCGACCCGCCAATCGTATCGTCGGATGGATAGTTGAAATCGACGATATAGTCGACATCCGCCCGGATTTCAGGGGTAAAGAAATTGGAATCGAAGGCCGGCTCTTTCGTACGCGGATTGCCGTTCAACCAGGTGTAATCGGCGAAGGCAAACGGCTCCGCGGGTTGCTTCTTCGTGGGCTGTGTGGACGCAGGCAGCAAGGTCACGCCTTCCGCGGGCGCGAGCGTCACTGCGGGAGCAAGCGGAGCCATCGACACCGTAGCTTGTGCTGTGTGAATCGCTGTGATGGGCTGCTCTGCAGCCTGGTGCTGTCTCAGCTCCGCTTCCAGTTGCGCGATGCGCTCCTTCATGGCGTCAAGCTCTTTCGCGATAGCCGGCGGTATCTGCTGATCGGAGTCGGTAGGTTGCTGATTGTTGCATCCGCTCTGCGCCTCAGTGGGTAAGCTCTGTCCAAGAGCGCGCATCGGACTTACGGCAATACTAAGACAACCGAGAAGTACAGCCAGGCCGCGCGTCAAGTTCGACAACACTATGTGCTCATTCATTTCAATCCGTTGCGTTCTCACACGCACTACTCTGTTCGCCGAGAGTTCATTCTCCGTAGCCCTGAACTACCCGAAGCAATCCGGACGATTACTGTGCCTTTCAATCGTGCCCACTTGCAGGGCCGTTCAGCGCGTAGCCGTTGCCCATCTCAGTGGGATCGTGTGTGTCCGTCGAGCTTCGGGCTCAATCATTTGTAGCCTTCATAAACCCTCTTGACGCGGCCCGTCCGGCGGCTTCGACTCTCCTGGTAGAGAGCAATCAAGAAGCGCACAAAGAAAGCGATCACTGCGCCGCCGATGAGAATGACTATCAGCAGAATTGCAGACATCACGCCTCCTCGGAGCATGACCGAATCAGATCGTCCCCGCTAATTCCCAACACTCCATTCGATACTTCTGTGCATAACTTTTGGATAAAAGCTTCATAAGAGCTTCATAAACTCCCGTAGTTCCTAGTTTTATGGTTTCTTTACGAAGATGCGCAGAATGGTTGCAAGGTTACGCGGCCGGGATCGCCAGACGGAGTTACCTGCGTCTGGACACTGTTGTGCGAGAAGACTGACTATCGCTGTTCGCCTTCAGGATTGAAGCGATATCCGACCCACGGTTCAGTGGTTATGTAGCGCGGCGAGGCTTCGTCAGGCTCAAGTTTTTTTCGCAAGTGGCCTATGAAGACGCGAAGATATTCCGGTTGCTCTGTACTGTTGTCGCCCCAAACAGCCGCCAGCAACGCGCGGTGCGTTACCACGCGCTCGGAATGGCGTGCAAGGTAGGTCAGAATGTCAAATTCCTTCGGCGTCAGCCGTACGTCGCGGCCTTTGACCTGGACGCTGTGGGCCTGCGTATCTATGCGGAAATGACCAACTTCAACCACGTCCGATTCGAGCGGCTGTGTTGCCGAAAGGCGCCGAAGCCCGGCTCGGACCCGTGCCAGCAATTCATTTATGCTGAATGGTTTCGTGACGTAGTCATCAGCGCCGGCATCGAGCGCCTCGACCTTCGTGCGCTCCTCGTTTCTTACCGAAAGCACGATGATGGGAATTCCCGACTTCGCTCGAAGATGGCGGCAAAGCTCGACACCGTCCATGTTGGGCATCCGAAGGTCGGTGATCACGAGGTCGGGTGTCCACGATTTCATCACCTGCAATGCATCGTCGCCATCGGAAGCGGTTCGGATCGAATATCCGCGCGCGGAGAGCGTGGTTTTGAGGACTCGCGCAATTTGCAGCTCATCGTCTACGACCAGGATCTTTGGCTTCTCGCCCACGGCAGCCATCGGGCTACTTCACCTCTTGCGTCACGATGTGTACGTCTACCGCCGGCGCGTCACGGAGGAACTTGTGAATGGCGGAAAGGTAAAGATACTTTCGCCAATTGGACTGCGCCGAGCGACCAAAGACAACCTGAGTAATGCGCTTGTCCCGCACCACTTTGGCGACTTCTTCCGCCACATTGTTGCCTTTCGTGCGCAGCAGCTGTGCGCCCAGGCCTTCGGCAAACCGGATGTTCTGCCCGAGAGCCCGTTGATCTTCAGGGCTTTCGTCTCTGCCGATATCTATGTAAATCACGTACAGCTCCGCATCAATACGTTGCGCCATGCGGGCGGCGCGCGCGACTAAATACTGCGCCGCAGGGTTCGAGCTGATGCATACCCCGAATCTCTCCCGCACCGCCGCGTGCGGTGCAACGCCTTCCTTTTGCAAGTACGATTCGAGGCTGCGATCTACTGCGCGGGCCACCTGCTGCAGCGCCAGTTCGCGCAGGGATATGAGATTTGCGGGGCGAAAGAAGTTGTCAAGCGCACGTTCTGCACGTTCCACGGGATATATATCGCCGCGGCGCATACGAGTTTGCAGGGCCTCGGGCGTGAGGTCGACAAGAACGATCTCGTTGACTCTTTGAATGACCCAGTCGGGAACGGTCTCTCGCACCGGGACGCCCGTGATCTGTTGCACCAGGGGCGTCAGGCTCTCGATGTGCTGGACGTTTACGGTCGAAAGCACATCAATATTGGCATTCAGCAATTCGAGCACATCGTCATAGCGTTTGCGGTGTTTGCTACCTTCAATGTTGGTGTGTGCGAGCTCATCCACCAGCGCAACCTGCGGCTTGCGGGCAAGGATAGCGTCGACGTCCATTTCCTCGAAGTCCGCGCCCTTGTAATTCAGTCTTCGGCGTGGCACCATTTCGAGTCGGGCCGCGAGCTCCGTAATGCCTTTGCGTCCGTGAGTCTCCACCAGTCCAGCTACGACTTCTTCGCCGCGGCTGGCCCGGCGAATCCCTTCGCTCAGCATGTTGAAAGTCTTGCCCACTCCAGGCGCGTAGCCGAGGAACAGCTTAAAGATGGCCAGCTTCTTCTGCGGAGCAGTCTCCTCCAACCATTGCTCAGCTGTCTTCTGCTCAGGTATTTTCGCCATCGCGAATATTGTTCACCGGGAAGGCGGATTTGTCGAATCAGCTACAATCTCGTCGTGAAACGATGGGTCCAGCAATTGTTGCGTTACTTGGCGGTTACGGCGCTCGATACGCTGATAACCTGGGTCTGCTTCCACATCCTGAACCGGAACCCGACCACCGTCGGTTTTGTATTCCTGCTGGCCGTTCTTGTCGTATCGGCGACCTGGGGACTTCGTTATGCCGTCCTCATGGCGGTGTTGGCGGCGCTGCTCTACAATTTCTTTTTTCTGCCTCCTCTGTTCACATTCACCATCGCTGATCCGCAGAACTGGGTTGCTCTAGTTGCGTTTCTAATCACGGCGATTATTGGCAGCCAGCTCGCCGAGCGCGCCCGGCGCGAAACCCGACAAGCGACCCAACGGCGGAAAGAGGTGGAGCGGCTCTACGCATTAAGCCAACAGCTTCTCGTCTCGGAAAACGTCTTTGAGCTCTTGAACAAATTACCCGCTTACATCGCGGAAGTCTTCGGCGCCGCCGGCGTCGCCTTGTTTCTGGAGAATAAGCAAAAGATCTACCTTTCTGACATCAACGTGCAGCCGCTATTTCGGCAAGAACAGTTAAGCGCAGTTAGCGCGCGGGGCGAGCCCATGTTTGACCACAGGCAGCGTTCAGGATATATGCCAATGAGGATGGGAGTTCGGTCAGTCGGAACGCTGGCGGTGGTTGGGTGCGACATTTCGCGCGAGACCCTGGAAGCCGTTGGCAGCCTGGTGGCAACCGCCATTGAGCAAACCGCGACGATGGAAAAACTCAGCAAGGCAGAGGGCGCCCGCGAGAGCGATCGCTTGCGCGCTCTCCTGCTGGATTCTGTGACCCATGAGTTTCGTACGCCTCTTACGGCCATCAAAGCGTCGGCCCAGACGCTGCTTTCGGAGGTCGAACTCGACAAGCCACAACTCAAAGAACTTGCCACGGTCATCGATGAGGAGAGCGACCGCTTGAACCGCCTGGTAGGCGAGGCAGCCGAAGTCGCACAGCTGGATGCGCGGCAGGTAGAGCTTCACGTGGAGCCTCACCCAATCAGTGAAGCGGTCGGCATGGCGTTGGAAAAAGTGAAGAACATAGTGGATAAGCGCCCCATCGAAGTTGAAGTTCCGAAAGATCTACCCGCGGTTAACATGGACATAGACCGGGTGGTAGAAGTACTGGTTCAACTGTTAGATAATGCCGCGAAATACTCGCTGCCGGAGAGCCCAATTCATATCAGTGCGGAGCTGCAGAACAACTGTGTGATCACCAGCATTGCCGACCATGGGCCTGGCATTGACGACGTGGAGCAGACCATGATCTTCGAGCGGTTCTATCGCGGACGGAATCAGAGGATTTCAGTACAGGGCACCGGCATGGGACTCTCCATCGCGAGGGCCATTGTCGAGCTGCACGGCGGCACAATGGGTCTCACCAGCCAACTTAGCCGGGGTTCTGTGTTCTATTTCTCGCTACCGCGGAACTGAAGCTGGCTTTAAGGTGACTGACCTTCACATAACATACGCCTGAGGAGAGTGAAATGCTTCGATATTGCGCGACTTCAGTTTTGACCTCATTGGTCCTGATCCTGCCGGGCGCGGCCGGCGCCCAGACCGCCGAAAAGCCTGATCTAAAAAAGCAACCCACCCTCTACGTAGTTGGCTACGCCCATCTGGATACGGAATGGCGATGGGAGTATCCCCAAGTCATCAACGAATATATTCGCAAGACTATGGAGGATAACTTCACGCTGTTCGAAAAGTATCCGCACTATGTTTTCAATTTCAGCGGTGCCAATCGCTACCGTTTCATGAAGGAATATTTTCCTGCGGATTTTGAAAGAGTAAAGAAGTATGTAGATTCTGGCCGATGGTTCCCGGCGGGCTCATCCATGGAAGAGGGTGACGTGAACGCGCCTAGCGCCGAAACCATCATCCGGCAGATTCTCTACGGAAATGACTGGTTTCGGAAAGAGTTCGGCAAAGCCAGCGCGGAATACATGCTGCCCGACTGCTTCGGATTTCCGTCTTCGCTGCCGACCATCCTCGCCCACTCCGGGGTGAAGGGATTCTCGACGCAGAAGCTAGTCTGGGGTTCCTCCGCCAACGCGGGAGGTCCGGAATCGCGAGAGAAGACGCCGGAAGGAACGCCTTTCAACGTGGGGGTCTGGGTGGGCCCGGATGGCGAGAGCGTGCTGGCCGGCCTCAACCCCGGCGACTACAGCGCCGGAATCGACACTGATCTCAGCCGGCCGCTGCCTTCCATGCCGCCGGACGCGACGTTCGAAGAGGGGGAGAAGAGGCTGCAGGCGCTGCGACAGAAACTGGAACTGGCCGACCGAAGCGGACAGCCACCCGACCAGAAAGACGTCCAGGATTTTACGAATCTGCGCAACCAGCAGAGGGCGCTCACCAAGGTGCAACAAGACCGCGACCTGGACCGGTATCAACATGATTGGGCCGCACGCGTCGAGCAGAACGGCAAAGTCAGCGGCGTATTTACGGACTATCACTATTACGGTACGGGCGACATCGGGGGAACTCCGGACGAGGAATCAGTGAAGCGGTTGGAGGCCATCGCTACAAAAGCGAAGGCTAGCCTTCCACCCGAGGGTCATTTCTTGTCGGAGGGACAGCCGCATCCCGAGTGGCCCACAGTAAAGGTGGGTGATGGTCCTGTTCACGTTATCTCCGCCAATGCGGAACAGATGTTCCTCGATATCACTTCCTCCGAGGCAGCTGGCCTTCCACGCTACACGGGCGAAATGGAGCTGACCAACCATTCGGCCGGATCACTGACATCGCAGGCGTATCAGAAGCGTTGGCTGCGGAAAGAAGAGTTGCTTGCCGATGCGGCGGAGAAGAGCTCGATTGCAGCGGAATGGCTGGGGGCGCGCCCGTATCCGCTACAGAGACTGAACAATGCTTGGACGCTGGTGATGGGCGGCCACTTCCACGACATCGCCGCCGGGACGGCCACTCCCAAGGCATACGAGTTTGCCTGGAACGACGACGTAATTGCGATGAACCAGTTTGCCGGTGTGCTGAGCAACGCCACAGAAGCTATGGCCGCAGTGCTAAACACCGAGACCAAAGGCGTTCCGTTAGTTGTCTTCAACCCGCTGAACATCGCGCGGGAGGACATCGTGGAAGCCACCGTGAATTTTTCGGGCGGAGTGCCTAAGGCGGTTCACGTCAGTGCTTCGGACGCCAAGGAAGTTCCGGCACAAATTTCGAACGGCAGGGTATTGTTCGTCGCAAAGGTTCCGTCGGTGGGATATGCGGTTTACGATGTGCAACCCGGCGGTAGTGCGGAAGCGGCAGCATCAAAATTGCGAGCGTCGGAGAACTTGATCGAAAATCAGTACTACCGTGTGAAACTGAATGCGGACGGCGACCTGGCCAGCATTTTCGATAAAGCGATTGGCAAGGAATTGCTTGCGGCTCCGGCGCGGCTTGCGATTTCTTATGACAACCCGGAGCAGTGGCCAGCCTGGAACATGGATTGGGATCAGGAGCAGGCGGAGCCCAAGGCTTACGTCGGAGGTCCGGCGCGGATTCGCGTAGTGGAAAATGGTCCGGCGCGCGTGGCCGTGGAAGTTTCGCGTGAAGCCGCGGGTTCCAAGTTTGTGCAGACGATCCGGCTTTCGGCGGGCGACGCGGGAAAGCGTGTTGAATTCGCAAACGCAATCGACTGGAATACCAAAGAATCCAACCTGAAGGCAACGTTTCCGCTCGCA
Organism: Acidobacteriota bacterium; assembly: GCA_003225005.1. GTDB lineage: Bacteria > Acidobacteriota > Terriglobia > Terriglobales > Acidobacteriaceae > Sulfotelmatobacter. The sequence continues at coordinate 50,178 of QIAN01000172.1, forward strand.
GCTTCGAACCAGATGGCCACCTACAACTGGGACATTGGCACGATCGAGAGGCGCACAGCTCAACCGAAGAAATTCGAAGTGCCGTCGCACCAGTGGATCGACTTGACAGACATGAGTGGCGAATTCGGCGCGACCGTTCTGACCGATTGCAAGAACGGATCGGACAAGCCGAACGACAACACCATCCGGCTGACGCTGATGCGAACTCCGGGCACGCGCGGTGGTTATGCGGACCAAGGTACGCAGGATATCGGACATCACGAGTTCCTTTACGGCATCGCCGGTCACGCCGGGGACTGGCGCCATGCCGAGACTGACTGGCAGGGCCAGCGCCTGAATGATCCGCTTATCGCCTTTCAGACTTCGCGACATGCAGGCACGTCGGGACGAGAGTTTTCCTTGTTGAAAGTCAGCAACCCCCGGATTCGAGTTCTAGCGCTGAAGAAGGCTGAGCAGGGCGACGAAGTGATCGTGCGTTTGGTTGAACTCGATGGAAAACCGCAGCTAAACGTGCGCGTGCAATTCGCTTCGGCGATCACCGCGGCGCGCGAAGTGAACGGTCAGGAACAGCCGGTCGGAGCGGCACCTTTGACTGGTGGCGCGCTGACAACCTCGTTCACCGCATATCAGCCGCGCACCTTTGCCGTTACCCTGGCTGCGGCTACAACAAGGGTCGCGGGCGTCGATTCCGCGCCGGTGCCACTGCCATATGACCTGGCTGCGGCCAGTAATGACGGCACGCGGTCGGGCGTCGGATTTGACGGCAAGGGCAATGCGATCCCAGCGGAGACGCTGCCTGCGGAGATCACGTTCAACAATGTAGAGTTTCATCTCGCCTTAGCGAAGACGGGCGCACCCAATGCGGTCGTGGCCAAGGGACAGAGGATTGATCTTCCAGGGGGCCGCTACAACCGCGTTTACATACTGGCAGCCTCAGCGGAGGGCGACCAGAAGGCGACGTTCGCAGTAGGCGGCGCAAAGGTCGAGCTAAACATCCAGGACTGGGGCGGATTTGTCGGACAATGGGATGATCGGCAGTGGATCGGAAAGGACGCTCCTGTGCCGGGACAGCCGGCGCGAACCGAGCATGATGACTATGCCGAAATGACCGGCATCAAGCCGGGCTACATCAAACGCGCCGACCTGGCTTGGTACTGTTCGCATCAGCACAACGCAGCGGGTGAGAACGTGCCTTACGCCTACTCCTATCTGTTCGCTTATCCGATTGATCTGCCAGACGGCGCGAAAACAATCACTTTGCCGGACAACGACAAAATCCGCGTTCTCGCTATATCGGTGGCAGGCGAGAATCCTGAGGTGAAGCCGGCGCAGCCTCTTTACGATTGATTTCCCACGCTGGCCGCTCTTCGCAGCGCGACGCCAAGAAGCTAGATCGTCATCAGCTAACCCGGGCACAATCCGGAGAGCCACGTTTCACTTTTGATTTTGTTGTGCGATTCATTCGTCCATGCGGGCTTCGAGGACCTGACCAACCCACTCGGTTTCCAGACTCGGCGGCCGCATTAAGGTCTGCATCACCACGCAATACTGTTCTGTTTTCTCTCGCAATCCGCGCAGTTGTTCCGCAGTTGCCTTAGGCGCAGCAACGTCAAAATGAAGATGAATGCTCTCAAAGCCGACGGGCACGTCTTTTGATATGCCAAGCGTGCCTCGGAGATCCAAGCCTCCTTCTACCGTGACCTCAATGCGTTCGGTTGGTATACCCATAGCCGCGGCCACCATCTGACAGGTGATCTGCGCGCAGGCCGCCAGAGCCCCCAGCAAAAGGTCGCCGGAACAAGCGCTGGCCCCGGCGCCCCCGACTCCTTTGTGGGCCTCCGCATGGTAGAGGGCACGTCCGATATCGACCGAGCATGCTACCGGAACATCCGTCTGTCCACCCTTTGCCCGGATTGTGATTAGCGAGGCATTTGGGTCATTGCGGTATTGGTCTTTCAGCGGCTTCTGGAGGGATCGAATATCCATGTCAACCTCGTTATTTTTAATCTCGGACACTTTTCGCTGACCGGGCACAACTGCGGCCAAGCCGTCTTGAAGCCGCTCCACCTGCATGCTAGCATTTGTGCACATCAGGGGGATGCCTGTGCCCAAATTCGTCATCGAACGCGAAGTCCCGGGAGCTGGAAATCTATCCGAGGCCCAATTGCGTGAGCTCTCCCAAAAGTCAGTCAACGTTCTGAAGGCAATGGGCCCCGCGATCCAGTGGCTCCATAGCTACGTAACCGGCGACAAGGTCTACTGCGTCTATCTCGCTCCTGACGATGCGGCCATCCGAGAGCATGCCAGGCGCGTAGGCATTCCCGCCAACCGCGTCTCCGCCGTACGACGACTGATCGACCCCACAACTGCGACATGAGCGCTGAACCTTCCCCGGCATCCGGATCCTTTGCCACCCACGTCAGCCAATCCGGGGCTCCTCCGGGCTAACGCGAGCGAGACGCAGCCTCGGGCGCCAGCACCTCTTCAATAGCTTTCTCAGCCGGGAGAGCCCAACCCTCTAACCAGGCGGCCTCACATGCCGTGTTGGTCAATGCCTGGCGTGCCGGGTGCAGACCTGCTTCCAGTTTGGCTTGTTCCGCCGGCGTCAGCGGAGCGCCAATATTTTGGCGCAACGCAGCCGCTGCGCCCGCCAGTCGCAGCGAACGCTCTGCTTCGAGTTGAATCGCCGCTGAGCACGCGAAACACTCTAGCAGGCGCGCAATTCCGCGCTTATGGTCCAGTTCCTGGAAAATTCTTATGCTTTCCCGGTACAGAGAGCAGGCTGTGGGATAATTCCCCTGTTCTCTCGCTAGGCTCCCTAGATCAGCCAGCGTGCCAGCAGTGCCCCAACGATCACCGAGTTCGCGAAAAATTGCCAGGCCCTGATCGTATAATGCCCGCGCGTCTGCGGAGTCACCCTGATCGCGAGCGACATCCCCCTGGTAGTTCATCGACCAGGCGACGCCTGTTCGATCTCCCAGCCCTTTGAAAATTGAGAGACACTCCGCGTATAGAGATCGCGCGCGGGCATAGTCACCCTGCAATTTGACGACATTGGCCAGGTTGCTGAGAGAACGAGCGACAGCCTTCTGCTCCCCCGATTCTCTCCACAGCACCAGGCTTTCTTCGAACAGAGAGCCCGCAATTGCGAATTCACCCCGGTCCCGAGCACTGACCGCCAGCGCGTTTAGAGAGACGGCGGCGCCCTGCTTGTCTCCCAACTGATGCGCGATGTCTAGACTTTCCCTCATGAGCGCATCCGCCGAGGCGTAATCTCCCTGCTCGTCGGCGAGCACGCCCGCAGCAAAAAGCGCGCGCGCGCGCGCCTTCGTGGGAGCTGCCGCTCCTGCGAGTTTCAGCAGCTTGTCCAGGCGGTCCCTGCCTTCGGCGAGGTACTCGCGCATCTCCCAAAAGCGAAACAGGGCTGTGCCGAGACGCAGACCCCACTCCGCATCTCCGGTTTCTGTCAGCCATTCGAGGCCCGCGCGAAAATTATCATGTTCGAACGTGAAGCGTTCCAGCCATTCCGCCCCTTCCGCGCCGCTCTGTTCCGTGGCCTGTTCTTCTGCCAGCACCAGGCAGTAGGCGGCGTGGGCGCGCTTAGTCAAGGCCTCTTCTCCGCTGGTCTCCAGTTTTTCCAGAGCGTACTCGCGAATCGTTTCCAGCATCACGAACCGAGATTCACCTTTCGCTGGCTCGACCTGCTGCACCAGACTTTTGTCCACCAGGGACGCTATACCGTCGAGCAGGTCCAATTCGAGATCGCCTTTGGTGTCGCACACAGCTTCCACACCTTCCAGAGTGCATCCGCCCACGAACACCGATAATCTTCGGAAAAGCTTCTGCTCGGCAGCGCTCAGCAGGTCGTAGCTCCAATCCATGGCAGCACGAAGCGTCTGCTGCCGCTGCGGCAGGTCCCGCGCTCCGCCCGTTAATAGCTGCAACCGGCTCGCCAGGCGTGGCAGCATGGAAGAGGGCGAAAGAACTTTGACCCGGGCGGCTGCGAGCTCGATCGCGAGTGGCAGACCATCCAGCCGGGAACAAATTTCGGTGACGGCGGGTGCGTTTTCTCGGTTAAGCTCAAAATCTGGCTTGACAGCGACGGCGCGCTGCACGAACAGCGCCACCGCAGGGTATTGTAGGAGCTCAACCGGAGGCATCGACCGCGAATCCGGCATGGCAAGCGGCGGCACCGGAAATTCATGTTCTCCGTACACGTGCAGCGCTGCGCGACTCGTTACCAGGATTTTAAGATTGGGACCCATGACCAGGAGCTTTGCCACGGTAGGTGCCGCCTGAACCAGATGCTCGAAATTATCCAGCAGGAGCAGCATGGGTGCGCGCAGTGAATCCTGTAAATTCTCCTTGAGTATTTCGAGCGGCGACTGACCTCCCGCCTCCCGGATCCCCAACGTCTGAACGATCACGGAAGCGATCAAGCCCGGATCGCTTAGCGAGGAGAGCGAAACAAAATGAGTGCCGCCTGGAAAGCACTCGTCAAGTCCACTCGCCACCTGCACGGCGAGGCGCGTTTTCCCGATCCCGCCTGGACCCGTGACCGTGACCAGGCGCACATCCTGACGCAGCAGGAGTTCTTTCGCGGCAGCTACTTCCTTCTCCCGCCCCACAAACCCGGTCCGCTGCACGGGAAGACTGGCCGGGCGGGTCTCGACCTGCTTAACTGGCTTCTCTGAGAAGCGGTCGCGTATGGCTGCAAGTTCCCGTGCGAGCTCTCGGGTAGAGACGTAGCGCTTATCGGGCTCTTTCGCCAGGCACCTTTCGATAGCCCAACACAGCGGAGCCGGGGCTTCGGGGTTTTGCACTCCGATCGGTTCAGGTTGCTCCCGGAGAATCGCCACCAGTGTCTCTGCTGCCGTGCTTCTCTGAAAGGCACGTTTTCCGGTCACCATCTCGTAGAGCACCAAGCCGAACGAGAACTGGTCGGACCGGAAATCCACCCGACCGGCGCTGACCTGCTCCGGTGACATGTATTCCACCGTTCCCAGAACCAGGCCCGGTTGGGTCTGGCAGGCGACCGTAGGGCTCACATCCGACAGCTCTCCACTGGGTCGCGTGAGCTTCGCTAGGCCGAAGTCGAGGATCTTGACGAAGCCATCGTGAGAGACCATCAGGTTCTCGGGCTTTAAGTCCCTGTGCGCAATGCCCGCATCGTGCGCTTTGGTCAGGCCATCCGCAACCTGCGCCGCAATCTCAATTGCTTTTCGTATGGGCAGTAAGCCGGGGACAAGCAGCTGGCGCAGAGTCTTCCCCTCCACTAGCTCCATCGCAATGTAATGCGTGGGACCGTCCTGTCCGAGTTCGTAGATGGTAACGATATTAGGGTGGTTGAGGGCAGAGGCCGAACGCGCTTCCTGCTCGAAGCGGTTCAGGCGATCACTGTCTGCGGAGCATGCGGTGGGCAGAATCTTGATCGCAACACTGCGGCCTAGGTGCGCATCCCGCGCCCGGTACACCTCGCCCATCCCGCCGGCGCCCAACGGCTCGATAATTTCATACGATCCGAGTTTGGTGCCTGAGGTGAGTGCGCGCGACGGGGCCAGTTGCAGAACCTCCGGCGCGGCTGCACCCAAAAACTGGCTTCCGGCCTCCTCGTGAGCAGCGATCAAAGACTCCACTTCCATGCGCAGATCGGCATCCACCCCACACGCTGATTCAAGATAGGCTTGCCGTTCCTCGGGCGCCAGGCGCAGCGCTTGCTCCAGGATTTCTTTGGTCCGTTCCCAGCGTTCCGAACTCATGTACTGGATCTCCGGGAAATCTCCCTATGCAGCCAGGCGCGGGCCGCGGTCCAGTCGCGCTGCACCGTCGCGGTCGCAATCCCCATCACCGCCGAGGTTTCCTCCAAGGAAAGGCCGGCAAAGAACCGCAACTCCACTACCCGGCTCTGCCGCGGATCGACCGCAGCAAGGGTATTGAGAGCATCATCGAGCGCGACGACGTCCACGTCTTTGCGCCGGGGCAGGGCCACGGCATCGTCCAGTGTGAGCATGCAAACGCCGCTGCCGCGTTTGGAAGCGCGACGGCGGCGAGCGTAGTCCACCAGGATCTGGCGCATAAGTTGGGCAGCGATTGCGAAAAAATGCGCGCGGCTCTCCCACTCCGGTAGGTCCTGCCCAACCAGCCGAAAATAAGCCTCATGCACTAGCGCTGTGCTCTGCAGAGTGTGGTCGGGACGCTCATTCCTCAAGTGATGGTGGGCCAGACGGCGCAGTTCGTCATAGACCAGGGGCAGGAGCGCCTCCAAGTCGTTGCGGTCGCCACCCCGCCAACCCTGCAAGAGCTTTGTGACCTGACTCGGAGGCTCATGCGCCAACAGATTCGCCCCTAGCCTGTGGAAATCACTGGCTGCGTAGCCTATCGCTTCCCATTTCGCCTGTCAAACACCGAAAAACACCGAAAAACGGGACACACCGAAAAACGGGAGGGCTGCGAGTTTCCCGTTCTTAAAAGCGATTTCTCATCCGATGATCAAATCCCGATGATCAAATCCCGATGATCAAATCCGCCAATGTTTTTCGCCGTTACATACAGGAGGATTATATGAAACTCAAGACCAGAATCAAGCCGGGAACGTTCGCCGAACAAGGAAAGAGAAATAGGATAGGAACTCCAACCATGCGTCCCGTCCTAAGGTACGGTTTGCTCGCTGGCTGGTTGATGTTCGCTGGCGCAACGTTCGCGTTTGCGCAGGAAAATTCACCAAGTCTGGCACAGGTCGTGGCCTTGGACGAATGCGATCCGGCCACGTTCAATGCCGCGCTGGGGCCTGATTTCTGCAAGAACGTCGCGCTTGCCGCACTGGGATACGCCACCACGTTGTCCGACTTATTTCAGAAGGCAGGCAATGGAACTCCTGACCCGGGCTGGGACTTCGAACCTGACACGGTCAAGATCAAAGAAGGAGCCACTCTTAGCGTAGTCGATCAGGGCGGCGAGCCTCACACCTTCACCGAGGTGGCGCAGTTCGGTGGCGGCTTCATAGGGCCGCTCAATCACGGAGAGGCCACGGTTCCCGAATGTGCCGGCGGCTTTTCGAACGTCGCGGTGGCCAAGACTCGAATCCTTCAAGCCAGCCATATCGACATCCCGGGTCTGAAGAAAGGTAAACATCTTTTTGAGTGCTGCATCCATCCCTGGATGCGCGTGACGGTCGAGGTGAAAGGTCGAGGTGAGAAATGAAATGACCCTGGCACGCGCAGGAAGCCTGATCGGCCGAAGGCGAAGCATCTTGTGCTGATTCATCTGGCCAAGTTGCTTCGCCCCCGTGCTTTCCCGCTGATTTCTGCGACAAAGCGCAGAAGTTACCGGTTTATTTTTTATGCACGTGAACATATGAGCCATCAAGTGCGTCGATCGATGCGCAGCCGAGGAGCTTGAGTGTCCTTTCCACATCGGTCCGCAAAATTTCTAGTGAGCGTGCGACACCCACTTGACCGGCAGCAGCAAGGCCAAAAGCGTAAGCTCGGCCGATCAGGACGGCACGTGCTCCCAGGCATATTGCTTTAACGACGTCGCTACCGCGACGAATACCGCCGTCCATGAGCACCTCGGCTCGGCCATTCACCGCGGCGACAATTTCCGGCAGCACTCGCAAAGAGGCGGGGACGCCGTCGAGTTGGCGGCCACCATGATTTGAGACCACGATGGCCGAAGCTCCTTCGTCGAGGGCACGCCTGGCGTCGTCGGTGGTCAGAACGCCTTTGATAGCGATAGGGCCAGACCACGCTTCACGAATCCATCGCAGATCTTCCCAAGTGACTGCTGCGCTACTCAGAGCTGCGCCGACGTCAATGAGCGGCAACGGACCTTGGCCGGGAATCACAACGTTCGGGAGCCTCGGGACGCCGCCGTCCAGGAGGAAGCCCGCAAGCCATCCGGGACGCGCCAAGAATTGCGGCAGGAACGGAAGCTTGGCCAGCGGGTTGCCACCCAACAGCTCCTTCATGCCGTTGCGGAAATCACGTTCGCGCATTCCGGCAACGAGAGTGTCAATCGTGACCACGAGGGCCGAGAACCCAGCGCTTCGAGCGCGTTGAATCGCAGCCTCAGCGGCTGCACGACCTCCCATTAGATAGAGCTGATAGAAGACCGGGCCGGAAGAAGCTGACCTGACATCTTCCAGGCGGTGTCCCGAGATGGTGGAAAGAGTGTATGCAGTTCCGGCCATTCCAGCGGCACGAGCGGCAGCAACTTCACCCTCAGGGTGCATCAGACGGCTGTAGCCTACCGGGGCCAGCACGACAGGAAAAGAAAGGTCACAGCCGAGTACACGCGTACGCAACTCACACTTGGGTACGGCTACTGCGTGACGAGGACGGAACGTGACTTCTTCAAATGCGTTACAGTTCTCTCGCAAAGTGAACTCGCCCTCGGCTCCGCCATCCAGATAGTCAAAAACCACTCTGGGCAGACGGCGACGGGCCAACAACCGGAGATCCGCGATGTTCACAACCCGGGGAGATTCAACTGAGCGGGGCAACTTGATTCTCCATTCATGGGCGAGCTTGAAAAATTCGTTCCGTCAAGGGCGACTATTTTCCTGGAGGCGGAAAACAAGGCCGTTGTTTACGTTATCACGGGTATCTTAGGCAAACGCTGCCAATTGTACGGCTGCCTGCATCCTTTATGCCGATGTCCGGGTCAGTTTTTGCGGATAATCAGGGCCACCTTTCATGCGGTTTCGCCATGGTTGCGAGAAACCGTTGACGGACAAAAAAACCGCCAAAAACAGAATAGTGAAGTTGAGGCCTTACGGCTGGACGTGGAACTTCGGAGGCGCGGGCTTGTAACCCTGAGGAACGCCCTTGGTAATGAAGGAAAAATCATCGGGATGCTCGACCAGAATACGGCCCTCGGAGTTCAACTTGTAGGGGTTCCCATCGGGATCAACCGGAGTACCTTTCAACCCTTCAGCGAGAGCTAATTCAGACATGCTGGAAGGCAGTCGGCCCGTTCGCGCACCGAACCGCGTTACCGCACTCTGCAGGCGGGTAACCTCTTCGTCGACCTTCAGCGCGCGCAAGTGTTCAACCGCATTGGAGCGAACGTGCCCATCGCGCGTGGTCTGATAGGTCGCAATCCACAGCGTTCTCGCGGTTTCATATTCACCCGCGTGTTGCGCCATTTGTGCGGCGAGTAATTTCAAAAAGGGGTGCGCGTTCGGTACTCGCGAGCCGCGCTCAAAAGCTTCCGCTGCTTTGGCGTAATTTTTTAACTCCATGTAGTAGACAAAGCCCAAGTCGTAATACAGCCGCCATTCGTTGGGATTGTTTTGAATGCCGTATTCGATCAACTGGACGGCGCGATCTGGCTGTCCCGGACCGCTTGGCGGTTTGGGGGCAAGAAAACTAGCGCCAAACTGATAGGCAACCAGCAAGTGAGGGTCGAGATGGGTGGTGATTTCCAGCAGGGGCGCCAGCAGATTGTAGCTCTGCGCGGAACGGTAGTGGCGCTGACCAAAATATTGCACGGTGCGCGTCCAATAAATGTCAGCCATTAGGCCGTTGTAACCCAGGCTTGCGCGCTCTAAGACTTTGGGCGAACTGATGTAGAGGACTTCATCGAGCGTGGCCTGAGGACGGGTTTGGTCCACGCGACGCAGTATCAGAATGCTCATGATCAGCGAGATGACGAGGCACGCGCCGGCGATGAATGTAGTCTGCCGCCGAGATTTCATTTCAGGTCCCGGTGTTCAAAAATCAGCACTGCTCCACTAAGCGCCATGGCCGCGTAAAACAGAGCATAGAGAGTATTATGCAACACTAATTGTCCCGCCACCGGTTGTTCATGCGCGATCGAAGAGATCACGTTGAAGGCGGAGAAGTTCGGCACCAGATAGGCTGCGGCGGAGGCCAGCCACCGCGTAAGTCCGTGGGCCATCCCGGCGAAGCCGCGCAAGTCCTCGGCAAAGCTGCCAATCACAAAAAGAGAAAAAGCAAATACCGCGGAAAGCAGCGGTGAGGAAAACGAAGAGAACAGCAGCGCCAGTGCGCAGATAATCAGAAACTGCAGGATGATGAAATACAATGCCACCAAGATTAGCGCATCAGGCCGTGCGAATTTGTGCGAAACGAAAAGCAACGCGGCAAATACGCCGATGGCCATGAAGAATGTGTTCACCACCAACGTACCGGCCAGTCCGAAGAACTTGCCAACAATGAACTCCCAGCGCCGCACCGGACGTGAGAGCACCGTGTAGAGCGTTCGCCTCTCAATTTCCTTCGAGACCAAGCCGATGCCGATGAAGATTGCAATCACCACGCCGAACAGTGAAACCGCAGTCAGTCCGAGATTGATGACGACCAGCCGCTTGATATCGATCGAGATCTGACCCACCAAGATCGCCGCGCCCGAAAGCAGCAGCGCGAAGGCGATCAGGTTGTAGAGGACCCGGTCACGGACCGCCTCGCGGAACGTGTTGGAGGCGATGTGGACGATGCGCGCGCTCATGCCGTACTCCCAACCGATGTTTCGGACTGTTGCAGCTTCTCAATAAAATATTCCTCGAGCGAGGTACGAACTGGAGTGATTGCAATCAAACGCATCCGCTCGCGACGCAGTGCGTCAATAGCTGCGTCTTGTTGGCTCTCGGCGAGCACGGCGCGTACCGTGTCGCCGGTGACGTGGCATTCCGCACCTAACGCTTTCATTGACGGCGGCACTTCCCTGCCTTGCCAGATCACTTCGACTTTGCTCTGGACGCTGGAGGTTAGATCGGCGACCGCACCCACGCTTCTCAGCTCTCCTTGATGAATGATGGCCACACGGTCGCAAAGCGCCTCGGCGTCGGAAAGAATGTGGGTAGAGAAGAACACGGTCTTCCCTTCGTGCTTCAATTGTTCCATCAGGTCGCGGACCTCGCGGCGGCCCATGGGGTCGAGGCCTGACATGGGCTCGTCGAAAAAGACGAGCTTGGGATCGTGCAGGATAGCTTGGGCGATTCCTGCTCGCTGCAGCATGCCTTTTGAAAACTTTCGGAGCTGCACGCCCTTCACGTCGGTCAGGCCCACGCGCTGCAATACTTCGTCGATGCGGCGTTTGCGATCCTTGCCCGGAACGCCGGAGAGCTGTCCGTAGTAATTGAGAAGCTCGTGTGCGGTCAGATAATCGTAGAAGTACGGCTGTTCGGGCAAGAAGCCGATTTGCGCTTTGACCTCGGGGTCCGTCCAGTCGCGACCCAGGAGGCGAGCCGATCCCGAGGTAGGGAAGACCAGCCCCATAAGCAGCTTCAGGGTTGTGGTCTTGCCCGCCCCATTGGGGCCGAGAAAGCCGAAGACCTCGCCTTCTTCTACGGTGAGATGCAGTGGGTGCAAGGCGCGCTTCGGGCGCTTGCGCCAGAACCCGACTAAGTAGGTTTTTTCCAAACCAAGAATTTCAATCACAGGCATGGCACTCCGAAGGCATGGAATGGAAGAGATACTTCCCAGGAAAATTATATGAAACGAGCCGATATTTTTGTATGGGGTAGAAGGTTACGGCGGTTACTACTTGGGTCTCGACAGTCACCATGCCTAGCGGCGCAGACGATTCTGGTGTCACGCTGGCGCCCATCTGCCTTGCGAAGGTTCCTTAGCGAGACGCGGGTATCACTAAAAATTGGCCGATACTCGAAAGCATGGAAGTCCACACACACTAGTTGCCCATCGGGCTTAAGGTCTCGCAAGCGTTATAGCTGGCGACCAACGTGATGTTGCCGGAAGGTTGGAGGCGTAGTACAGCATCCTGAACCGAGCAATAAGCGCGAGTGCCGGACCGGAGGCCGAGAGGTGTGCCAGTTGAATAGAATTGGTCGTTGACGGTGCTGCCCGCGCTAGGCGAGCCGGTGGCGTTGAAGTTGTAGCCGCTTTTGCCGAGGCCGCCGCCGTTAGTGGCCAGAAAGTCATCGATCAGGCAAGCTGTAGCTATGGCTGGAGTGCAAGGCGATGCGCCGCCCAGGGTAGTCAGGCCTGCCGGATACCCGAGGGTTGTGTAGGCACCAAAATAGGCAATTTCGGCTGTGTTAATCATCCGAACGGAGGCGGCGGCGGAAGAATCGTTGGCCGCCATGCGGGCGCGCATGAGGTTGGGGATTGCGATCGCCGCGATAACCAGAATGATGGCGACCACTATCAACAACTCAATTAATGAGAAACCGTTTTGTTTCTTCATCGAGCGCGCTCTTCTGTCGTCTCTTTCGAAAGCATCTGTACCGGATTCGTCCCGGTCCTAAATCCCACGAGACATACGTGTCGTAGCATGCTGACCGCCAGACTGAAGCGGTTCTACACTTTGGTTATGCTCCGGGCAACTCCCTTACTTTCAAGCCGATTGTACAGCTCAGGGCCAATCTTCCCAAACAACGTGAGTTGACGGCCTTGCGCTTTCGCCGCCTTGACAGACTTTGTCATCGATTCCTGCCGTTCGGATGAGTGCAGTTGACGTAGGCGGAAAAACAAAAGGGCAGCGGAGTTGCCTCCGCAGCGCCCGGCTTGTACCCTCCCCCAGGTACTTTGCCAAATCAATTTACGTTAGTTCGACAGCGGGGTCAGAACCTGGCAGGCCGCGTATGAGGCAACCAGGGTGATGGTGCCCGCAGCTTGAGTGCGAACCACACCGTCATCGTTCGCGCAATACGCCTTGGTACCGCTGGTGGTCC
>QIAN01000173.1 GCA_003225005.1 Acidobacteriota bacterium
AACACGCCGCCGTTGAAGGTTGGGAGCTTCTCGGTACTCATCCGAGGCACGAAAAGTGATGCCCTTATCTATGCCGTAGGCCGACAAGCGAATGGTGATCAGCTCAACCTTGAAGCGGCCGGAGTGACGGCTCGGCCACCCGCGTCTTGTAAGTTGTTGTAATTCCTATTCCCTGTGGGCTCATAACCTCACGCTCCTAAGGATTCCTTCGAGTTTCCTGGACATCATTGTATGAGCTTTTGCAAATTGGGCGTCCGGCGCAGCAAATGCACCGGAAGATCACTCGTCAAAGTCGGTGAAACCTACGTCGCGCGAGCGATAGGGTAATACCGAACCAAGCCCCGGAAACTCGGGGACGGCGTAGAGACTGGATGGCGAGCATCCCTCGTGGATGAAGCTACAGTCCGACTCTCAGCAAATCCGATGATTTCGAAACGAAGATTCTGTTTTGGGCCTCTCCGCTGGATGGCATGGAGGCCGCCATCGCAAAGGTTGCTGACACGGATATTATCGATCGATCAAGAATTGGAATTTCCGGGTGGAGTCACGGCAGTGAGTTGGTTAACTACGCCATAAGTCACAGCAATCTCTTTCGCGCGGCGATTGCCAGCGGCCCAGGGCGGGATCCGATTCAGTATGATCTTGGCGGCGCCTTCTTCCGCAGTGATTTCTCCCGGTCCTATCATCTGGAATCACCTGATGGCGACTCGCGAGCACGGTGGCAAAGGGTATCGGCAGCGCTCAACGCTCCGCGCATCTTTACGCCGCTGCTCATCAACGGCAGCGATGGTAAATACATTCATTGCATGCAATTAGTTACGGCTTTGCGAGAACTAAAGAAGCCGATGGAATTATTCATCTATCCGAATGAACTCCACGACAAAAATCAGCCGACGCATCGCTATGAGATCTATCAGCGCAATGTGGATTGGATGAAATTCTGGCTCAAGGACGAGGAAGATCCGGATCCCGCCAAGGCCGAACAATACAAGCGCTGGCGTGAGCTACGCAAGCTTCAGGGGGAGGACGATCTCTCATCACAGCCGACTTCTCGCTAGGCGCAATACCTTCACCCACCACAATTAGCTATAGCCTTCGAATTCGATGTGTAAGGTGGGTCTACGAAGACTGGTGGTTCATGGATAGGCGAGCTTTCCGATATGGATGCGAGGGTGAAAGCAGCGACTAGATGATGCATGACCTATTGTCGACCAACGTTTCAGTCGCCACTTTGTCACGAACTGTAAATCTTTTCATCTTTTTATCGGGCTGTTGTGTATTCTTTTGCTCGTCAGCTTGAGATGCCGGCACCCAGAAGCTACGCGAGTGCTGCATGCCAGGCTTCCCGATCGTGATTTGAAACTGATGTTGCTCGGAGGGCTGTATGAGATGGTTCGGTTTTGTTTTTCTTCTGGCGGCGTGTTCACTCTCTGCTCAAACATCCGTCGTCCCCGAAATTCAATATCGCTCGGTGCCCGATTTCTTGCACCTACCAGCCGACCTACATTTTGGCGAAGTTACCGGCGTCGCGGTGAATTCGAAAGGCCACATCTTCGTGTTCTCTCGCGGCAATTCAATTGGTCCCGCGTATGGTGCGGCCGCGGCACAGTTGCTGGAATTCGGCTCTGACGGGAAATTTCTGCGCGAGATTGGCCACAACCTCTACGCATGGTCCTATGCACACACGGTCAAGATTGATCCGCAGGACAACATCTGGGTCACCGACAAAGGTTCGGATGTCATCGTCAAGTTCACTCCCGAGGGACGAGTCTCCATGGTTTTCGGTCGCAAGCAGGAAGCGTCGGATGATGGAACTGGGCCGCTAAAAGAAGTCCAACCTCCTTTGCCACCCGAAGATGGCTTATTCAGACAGGTGACGGATGTTGCATGGGATTCCGCGGGCAATACTTATATCAGTGACGGTTACATCAATTCGAGAATTGCCAAAGTCGATAAAGATGGCAATTGGCTGAAGTCATGGGGTGAACCAGGGAACAAGCCAGGTCAATTCGACACCCCGCACAGCATTGCTGTTGACGCGCAGGACAATATTTATGTAGCGGACCGCGGAAATCATCGCATTCAAGTATTCGACCGAAATGGTAAATTCCTCCGCCAGACTACTATCGATCTTCCCGTCCCGCCAGATGCAAGACCCGCGATTGGCAACAAAACAGATCATCCATCTGGTTCGAGAACGCCAGGTTCTCCCTGGGCAATTTGCATCACCCCACCGCCACATCAAGTGCTGTTCAGTTCTGATGCATTTCCGGGGAGAATCTACAAGCTCGGCCTGGATGGGAAGGTTCTTGGGATGTTCGGCAAGTCCGGAAAACAGTTAGGCCAATTCGGATGGATTCACGAGATTGCTTGTCCTTCGGAGAATGGTCTGTATGTCGCCGAACTCTTAAACTGGCGTGTGCAAAAGATCCTCCTAGAAGCAGCACACTGATCGTCTGCTTAAGGAAGCCACAAATTCCAATTGTGTACAGCTGACGGGCAACCCTTCCTTAACCGCGTAAGGGAGGGTTGCCGACGATTCGTCCAGAATTGTCGGACCGGTACGCGGTGACGAAATGACGAAAAAGCTCGCTGCCCGCTGTACGGCCCGTCCGCGGTTGAAACGAGACTCTGATTTGTTTGGGCCATTCATGATGGGTACGGGTTCACGCGACGCACAGAAAGCGTTAGAATTCTCCGCGCTTTCGAAATCACAGGAACGAGAGCCTCTGTGTTGGTTTGAGCGTAGGTCCAGATGAGCAAATCTAACTCGCTGCCCCTTGCGGGTCATTACAACGCCAACTATGGGAATTTCCAAACGGAACTGTACGCACAGATTCGTCGGGAAGGTTTTGGCGAGGATATCGGACAGAATAGTTGGCTCACTTCAGACGAGCAGGATAGGTTTTTGGAGTGGCTCGACCTTTCTCCGGGGAAGACCCTGCTCGATGTTGCTTGCGGAGCAGGAGGGCCGGCGCTGCGGATAGCCGCGACCACCGGCTGTTCTGTGATAGGGATTGACGTTCACGAACAGGCGGTTACAACCGCGAGTTTACTCGCAAAACAGTCGGGCTTGGTCGAGCGCGCCGAATTTCGGGTTGCAGATGCTACCCGGTCGTTGCCATTTAGCGACGCCACTTTCGACGCCATCACCTGTATTGATGCAATCAATCATTTCCCCGATCGGGCCTACGCCATTGCCGACTGGGCCCGACTATTGAAACCGGGCGGACGACTGCTGTTCACCGACCCCATCACTGTGACCGGAGCGCTGACGAATGCAGAAATCGCGGTACGGAGTTCGGCAGGTTTCTATCTTTTCGTTCCGCATGGCTACGACGAACGCGCCATTGCGCAGTGTGGATTGCGATTGCTGGTGTGCGAAGACGTCACTGAGAACATGGCTAAGGTTGCCGAGGCGAGGCGCGCGGCTCGTGCAGCGAGAAGCACTGCCCTGCGCGAGATCGAAGGCGATCAGGCATACGACGGTCAGCAGGAGTTCCTTGCGATTGCCGCTCGGCTGGCCAGAGAAGGCCGTCTTTCCCGCTTCCTCTACGTTTCGACGAAGTCCAGCTGAAGATTAAAGACTACGCCGACGGAGCTGTAGCGATGCCTGCGAACGCGGATGGGGCTGCACTTGTGACGACACCTGACTTGAGTGATGTCGGCGAGCGCGCAAAACGGCGAATCGCTTACCGTCTGCTTCCTTTTGTCTTTCTCATCTACATCGTCAACTACATCGACCGTGTAAACGTTTCCTTGAACGCTGGAACGCAAGGAAATGGATCGCTAGAATCATGATCTCCTGGGAAATAGTTACGATTCTGACTGGGTTTGTGCACACCGCCGGGCAGTTCTATGCTGCCCGCTTCTTTCTCGGAGTTGCTGAATCCAGCTTTTTCCCTGGCATGATCGTTTATTTGACACACTGGTTCCGCTTGCGCGAGCGCAGCCGTGCGATCGCTTGCTTATACACAGCTAATCCTGCCGCCTCTTTAATCGGCTCTCCCCTGGCAGGTTGGCTGCTCGGAGTGCATTGGTGGTTTCTCGCTGGGTGGCGTTGGCTCTTTATTCTCGAGGGGATTCCTGCCGTTGTCGTGGGGATCATCACCGTCTTTTACTTAACGGACTCGCCAGCGCAGGCGCGCTGGCTTCCTCCAGACGAACGAGACTGGCTCGTCAACGAATTGCAAGCCGACCTGCAAGCGAAAAAGAAAGTCCGAGATTACACGACCCTGCAAGCGTTCTGCGACCGGCGAATTCTGAGATTAATTGTCGCTTTCTTCCTGGCTCTCACAGGAGCTCTCGGCACCATCTACTGGATTCCAACCTTCGTGAAACGCCTTTCGGGATTTCCTGACCGGACGGTGACTTCGCTGCTGCTGGTTCCGGCTATGATTGGCATTGCCGGGCTGCTTATCAACGGTTGGCACTCCGATAAATCCGCCGAGCGACGTTGGCACGCTGCTATTCCTCTCTTGGTTGCGGGATTGATGTTCGGACTCCTGATCGTGGCTCGCCACGATATACCGTTCGCGATTCTGTTCGTGCTCCTCGGCAGCGGGTCCTTGTATGCCTACTATCCCGCTTTCTGGGCAATACCGACCATGATGCTGAGTGAATCGGCGGCCGCAGCCACCTTTGGGCTAATCAATTCGATCGGGCAACTCGGTGGGCTTGCCGGGCCATATGTGATTGGTTTTCTCAATGTTCGAACTCACTCGCTTGCGGCCAGCTTTGGGTTCATCGCACTCGTCTATATGGCGGCGGGAGGGCTAATTCTTAGTCTGAGAATTCGCGACCCACTCAAACCTGTGTAGACGTCGAAGAGAGGGTTTTCGAGCGGACGGTGTCGCCGACATGGATGACGCCTTCGCTCAGGATCTGAGCACGCAGCCCTCCGCGATGGATCAGACCGCTCATGACGCCATGCTGCGTGAGTTCCTCCAAATACTCGCACGGCTCGCAAAGGCGCGTGCCGCGCATGAGCACCGTACCAACGCAAAATTCACGGTCGACGAGATGATTCAGTGGGACACCCGAGGTCGCAATGTTGCGGCGGGTGTTCGCGGCAGCGAGCTTGATTCCGAGCCGCCCACCAGCAGCGTTGAGCACGCCGCGGAAGAGCGCCTCGATGGTCTCTATCTCGATCAGCGTGACTTCGCGCCCTCCATGGCTCGACGTCTTCGAATAGTAGCCCGTCCCAGCGAAATACCGGTCGCCCTCTAGACCGCGCCCCGGAAGCGCCCGCACTTCGGCGATCGACTGCATCGTTGCCGCCGCTTCTCGTGCGATGTGGATAGAGACAACGGTGCCTTCCCACATGGAACGATCGTAACATGCTGTCACGGCAGAGGCCGCGGGTTCGAGTCCCGTCGTCCCCGCCACTCCTTCGAAAAGAACTTCCGCTGATTTCAGTGAAACCATCGGTCTCTTCTCAGTACGTCCATTGGGGTCCGCGCTAGTGAATTGCTTTGCGGCGGCAACGCTCCTGGGTTGCACGGCCAAGCGGTGTTGGTGATAACTTCCGTATTGTCGACATAACTGGCCAATCATGATGCCCGCGCGAGCGTAACTCAAGCAGATGGAGAGATTTAAGGGCGCGTGCACAGATTGGACCAGTTATGTCGAAATTAACCGGCCAAACTGTTTGATTTTAGGGCGCTTCGCTGAAAAGCAAGGAGCAAACAGATTTGGCCGGTTAATTTTAACGATACGGCCAGAATCGCGTTAGCAGTTGCCAATATACCCAGATCGAATGGCTGTCTCGCCCCATCAACCGGTTATGCCAACAAAGAACCGTTGCCCACCGGCCAAGACTGTCCCGCAAGTGGTACTTACCTGCTGCGTTCCAATAAAGATAGGCTGAGCCGAGCTCCTTCAAGAGCCAAACGCTCCGGCCAGGAGGACCCATGATTCGCCGAGTTGTTTGCCTGGTTGCTCTTTGCACCGTCTCGCTAGCTGCTGATGATTCTTCTCAACCGTCCCTCACCATCTACAACCAGAACTTTGCCGTCGTCCGCCAGGAACTGCTGGTAGAGCTGACGCCCGGCGTAAACAGGGTCCGCGTGACAGACATCACGATGCACCTGGAGCCCGACTCCGTGATTTTGCGCGACCCGGCCGGAAAACAACCGATTCAGGTGCTGGAGCAAAACTACCGTGCCGATCCGGTATCAGAGTCGCTCCTGCTTTCACTATTTGAGGGCAAGACGGTTGACTTCCTGGTGCAGCGCGAAAACAAGCAGGAAGTCGTTCCGGGGAAGATCATCCGCAGCGGCTATGTGCCTCACAGCTCCATGGCGATGCGCCAGTACGGTTCGCAGTATTACCAGGCCCAAATGTCCTATGCTCGGGGCGGCTCAGAGCAGCCCATCGTTGAGGTCGAAGGCAAGCTGCGCTTCGGTTTGCCAGGAACAGCATTATTCCCCGCCCTCGGCGACGACACGGTGCTCAAACCGACGCTGCAATGGCTGCTTTCCACGCAAAACCCAGGACCGTTGCGGGCTGAATTTTCATATGTAACCGGAGGCCTGACCTGGGAAGCCGACTACAACATTGTGGCGCCGGAAAAGGGAAACGCTGTTGACATCGTCGGCTGGGTCACCATGGACAATCAAAGCGGCAAGCGTTTTCAGAATGCCCGCATCAAGCTGATGGCGGGTGATGTTAACAAGATTCAGCCAGGACAAATGTATGACCGCGCGCAGGTGTTCGCGAGTAACGGCGCAGTAGGCGGACTCATGACCCCACCGGTCACCGAAAGAACCTTCGACGAATACCACCTGTACACTCTGGCTCGTTCCACCACCCTGGACGACCGTGAAACTAAACAGGTGGAGTTCATACGGGCTGCCAACGTTTCCACCACCCAGGTCTACGTCTATGACGGGCTCAAACTTGACCCCAATCGCTATAACGGATGGAACTGGGAGAACATTCGTAATGATTTCTCCTATGGGACAGAATCGAATCCCAAGATATGGGTCATGCGAGAGTTCAACAACTCCGAAGCCAACCATCTGGGCATGCCACTGCCCAAGGGACGTGTGCGGTTCTACCGACGCAATGACGATGGGCAAATTGAGTTCACCGGCGAGAACGTGATCGATCACACTCCGCGCGACGAGAAGGTGCGGGTCTATACGGGAAATGCCTTCGATTTAATGGGGGAACGCCGCCGTACGGACTACCGGGTCGAAACAAATCGGCAAACGATTGACGAGTCCTTCGAAATTAAGGTCCGCAATCACAAGAAGGAGCCGGTGGACGTTCGTGTGGTGGAGCACCTATACCGTTGGATTACTTGGGACATCTCGGCAAAATCCGATCCGTACCGGAAGACGGACAGCAAGACCATCGAGTTCCCAGTGACGATTCCGCCGAATGGAGAGAAGACGATTACGTATTCGGCGCATTACACATGGTGAAGCGGCGCGACGAGGAGCCAAAGTAGATCCTGAGCTCACACTAATGCAGCAAGGCCATCCGGTGCTGGCTGTTTCCTCACGGCGCAATGGATCATGTCCGGGTCACGAGCTATCGCCGAGAGGGAATCTTGCCACTTTCGTAACAACGGGACTGGACGCATAGCAGGCCTTCCGGAACAGTGAGAGATTGATTGCCGTAAACAACCCGTTAATCAGCGGTGGGGCAGGGGTTCGCGCATCAGGTGCACGTCATCAATCCAGACTCGTCCTTTTCCCTGCACCACCAGGTTGAGCCGAATCAGATCCGGCTTTTGCCCTGCCTGCAGCAGGAAAGGAGTCGCGACAGTCATCCAACTCATGGTGCCCGTGATGGGGCGATCCAGCCCGCGGGAGAAGAACTCTCCCTTGCCAGGAATGCGGACCCACATCTCCAAGAATGCCTTCCCATCCAGGCTCTCCGACTGCAAGCGGGCCTGGTAGATCAGGGTCGCATTTTCGACGCTGACGTCGGTGACCTCAAACAGTGGGACCGTTATCGGCTCCTTGGCGTCGACTCGCAAAGAACCTTTTCCATCCGCTGAGATCTTCGGGTCGAAGCTAGCCCCGGTAGTCGCACGTACCCCTTCCAGGCTGTCCAAAGGGAAGTGCTTCAACTCCACCGCCGCCGTCGGTGCTTGCCCTGACGCGCACGCACTCATCGCGAGTCCTATCAAAAGTGCCACGAGAATGTTTTTCATGTTTCCTCTTCGCCAACTCTCTGTCAACCGATATCAACGCGCCGGTTGTTCTCATGGGAGCATGCTCCCTTGGCCGACGCCAAGTCCCGACCTGGTTTCCCAGAGTGACGGAGTATTAGACGCTGGAATCGTTTCCGACTTGCCGTAGATTACCGGCCAACTCTCTGAATCACACCCCGAAAAGCTGTAGCCGGAAAGCTTTATTCTCTTGCGAACCGAGCTGCATCGCTCGCCAGAAATTCACCCAGCCGCTTCTTCATTTTTGTGAATGTCGGAAGCAAGCAAGGTTTGCCCGGCCTCGTTGCCACCAGATATTGGGGAATTACGGAAGATGCTTGCAGGCACGCAGCCAGTTCTATTTCTCCATGTCCGAGGCCCAGTTCAAATGGATGGAGAGCGGCGCGGCATTGGCTTCGTCCACTTTCGTGATGATGAGGAATCGCTGCCCGTCGCTACTCACATCGTAGGAGAACACGTCCTGTGCTGAAATCGGCTGCCGTCGGTGGGTCTGAAACAACGCAGCCGGAGAGCCGGCTTCGAAGCTGGCTCCTGCCGTCACCGCCGCTGCCATCATCTTTCCGTCCGCCGCCACATAGAACAACTCCTTGCCGTCCTGGCGCCATCTCGGCTCCTGTCCTCCTCCGCTCGACACCTGCCACTTGCCGTTCCCATTCAGAAAGGGGGACACATAGACCTCCATGCTCCCCGTTTCATTCGAGGCGTAGGCCAACCATCGGCCATCAGGGGACAACTGCGCGTTCCGCACGGTCCACTTGGTCTGCAATAGAGGCTTGGCTACATGCTCCGGCCAAGTGAGGTACCAAAGCTCATTCGCCTTCCTAACCAGTACGTACTTGCCGTCGCGCGACCAGTCCCAGACATTGGATTGCGAAAGGCTGTCGAAACCGGCCACCTCCTTCTCGTCGCCAGAACCATCGGCGTTTTTCAGATAAAATTGCATGCTGAGCTTGCGATTCGCAGTGAACAGGATCTGCCTGCCATCGGGACTCCAGACAGGCGTCTGATGGGCCGACGGATCGAAGGTTAGCCGCGTTGTCGCACCCCGGGCTGGGTCAAGGATCCAAATATCGACGTTTCGACCATCCTGGTCGGTTTGGTCAACGACGACCCGGCGCCCGTCGGGCGAGAGACGCAGGTCTTTGTACGACCCGGGCGTACCGATCGTGCCCGCCGGCTTTCCGCTGCGGTCAAACCATGTCAACTGCGAAAGGGACGCGCCTTTCCCCGTTTGCGTGACCAGAACCTCCCCGCTGGAGACGCTGAAAACCGCCTTGTCCACCGACGGGAAGTACAGCACTTCGTCGCTCAACGTGTGCGGCTCGCCGCTCAGAACGTAGCGCCGCCGGTCGAACGGTTGCGCCACCAGCGTCTTGTTGTCCCGCAGGTACAGCAGGTAGCCGGGCTCCACGTAGGCCGCGTTCGCGCTGGTGCTCACCAGCAATCGCCTTTCCTGTGAATCCAGTGAGCCCAGGAAGATAGCGTTATTTTCTAACTGCCCGGTGAAATTTGCTCCCAGATAGAGAAAATGCTTCCCGTCCGGCAGGAACACCGGCCAGCGGTGGCTGGTTTCAAGGCGCGACGTGTCCGGCTTGGTCACTTCGACCGGAGAGTCTCCCGAGGATGACACGCGAAACAATCCTTCGAATCCATCAGGAGTGAAGAGAATCACTCCGTCCCGGCTCCATGTGCCGCCGCGCCCGTTGGGCACATCGCACAACACCTGGGGCTGTCCTCCCGACACCTCTACCTTCTTGAGTTTGCCGTCGGCGAAGAACCCGATGAATTTCCCGTCCGGTGACCAGAATGGGTAGGATGCCCTTGCGTTCCATCGAGCGAAATGGTCCGCCGGCTCCCGACCTGATACGTCCAGAGCACGTAGTTGTTCGCCTGCGCGGAATAGGCGACCATCGCCAGCGAGTGCCCATCCGGCGATAGCGCTATGTCATTTGCGGCGAATGGCACCGAAGCGTGGAAATACATCGGGGGCGGGTGCTTGTTACTTACCTGCCACCAGGCCGCGCCTCCAGCTACCGTTAACAGAAAAAACGTGGCGGCCAGCAGCCAAGCCGCAAGCTCCCGCCATGGGTTGTGCTTGACTTTGGAAGACGGGAGTGGGCTTTCACCTTCAGCGATCCACTCCAGGTTTGTTGCGATGTCCCGTGCCGATTGCCAGCGATCATCGGGATCCTTCGCCAGACATGTCTTTACCACTCTTTCGAGTGCAGGTGGTGTCAGGGGCTGGAGCTGGCTGATCGGGGGAGGTTCCGTAGTCAGGATCGCCGCGATCAAACTTGCGCGGCTCTTTCCGCTAAATGCCGGCTTCCCCGTCGCCGTCTCGTAGATGACTTCGCCCAGCGCGAATATATCTGTTCGCGTGTCTGCTTCTTTGCCTTCCAATTGCTCGGGTGCCATATACTGGAACGTCCCGATGATTGTGCCCTCTACCGTCAGCTTGGCTTGGCCTGCTGTCATCTCCGTCGGAGCTGCGGCCAGCGGAGCCGCGCCCGACTTCTTCGCCAAACCGAAATCCATCAGCTTAGCCCCGCCCTTCGTCAGCATGACATTCGACGGCTTAAGATCGCGATGCGTGATGCCCAGCTTGTGGGCCTTGGCCAGCGCATCGGCAATTTGCGCCGCAAAGCGAAAGGTTTGTTCCGGCGTCAAGGGCCCCTTGATTAACCTATGCTCCAGGGTTTCACCATCCACCAATTCCATGACGAGGAAGTCCACGCCATCCTGATGACCGATGTCATGCAATGTGCAAATGTGAGGATGAGAGAGTCTCGAAATTGCTTTCGCTTCGCGCTCCAGCCGTTGCCGTAAGGAGGGATCCGAGGACAGACCCGCAGACAAAACCTTAAGGGCTACATCCCGTTCCAGCCGCGTATCGCGGGCACGATACACCTCTCCCATGCCACCTGAACCGAGCGGCGATTGGATTTCGTACGGACCGAGTTTGGTCCCAGACGTCAGCCCCATGCGTTGCGCGTCATTATAGTCCCATGGAAAGGCGTTCTCACTTGAAGCTGCAGAACGGTCCCGTTCGCCACTAGATTCGAGCCACGATAACTCCCGGATTGTCAACCCTTCCCTTACCGCATTGTGGAATGGAGGCCCGTGACTCTACACCGCCCGCCGACAAGCACCGCCGGAGTTTCCACCACCTCCCAAGAAGCCGACATCGGGGGACTTGACAAAGCTCGACGGACGAGCCTCGAAACCATAATCCCCTAGCAGGTACCCGAATCGGGCATATAGCGGACCCATTTCTCACTCCCTCACACCTATCTGATGGAGCCTCAAATGCCGAGTAGTTGTACCGCTCACAGAAGGACCCGCGACTGGTAAGTGGGTTATAACAGAGGATTAGCTAGACCCTCTACCCAAGTGCCCAGACACCCACCCCGGACTCCCGCCACCGGGTCGACTCGAAACAGGAGGACCCATGATGGCGTAGGTGTGTTCGAAACAGAGTGGAGGGGATGAGCTAACGATTTCGGAGCCGAACAATAGCCGGATCACGATGGGGGATACACAAGGCTGGCAACACTGTATCTCGTTTACGTGGGGGTCACCGGTGGGCGGGGATTCTGCTGTGGCCACTCGTTGTTGCTCACGCAGGGCTGTCTGGCGTGGCGGAAGGAACGACAGGCATCGGAGGCAACCACCTGAGGACCAGCCCCCAAACGGCTAAAGCACACGCCTGCAGTGTGCTCGACTCAGTCCGAAAGCCATTAGCCCGCTTTGATCGCCCGTTTTCGATACTTTTGGCTACAAACCGTGTGAATAATCCTGGCCGGAGTCAGAAAATAGTTATATCGCCGTGCGCGCAAATTCAGAGCAGCTACCACAAGCAGGTGCGCGCGCCAGTCGACCGTATTCAAGAACACAAAAAATTGGGCTGGCTCTTCGCCAGCCCAATCACCGATTCGTGATTAATGACGCTTCTGGTCGTGACTTCCACCAGAATGAGTCTCGTGCTGAGGCGCGTTCTGCCGAGGAAGAGCGGTCTGGGGATGATAGGCGCTGGGTTGCGAGCCGCGAAGATTTTCTGGCCTGCGAGTTTCGTGCTCTGGTTGCGCACCTCGGTTTCCATGCGTTTCCTGGTGCGCTACCGGGCGCTCCACCTCATGGGAAGAATTCTGCTGATGCGACACTGGGCGATTGTCGCCATGACGATCATGCGCATCGCCCGAGTGCGCGGCTACGACTTCACGGCCGTGAAATTCTCCGGGCCGCGCGGTGGCGGCGATCGCCGGTCGCCCATGGTTCTCGGAAGCCAGGAAGGCCCGATTGCTGCCCGCTTCATGCTCATGCCGCATTTGCACGCCTGTGGGTTCGAAGTGACGTTCCCGAGTCCATCTCTCTTGTTCATGAGTCGGACGAGCACCGATTCCGCCATGGCCTCCGTGATAGCTGACACGGTTCACCGTGACGTTATTGATCACAGTTCTGTTGTAGATATGAACGTTGGTGATCCTGACGTTGTTGACACTGCGGTTGTAGAAGAAGTTCCGACCTCTCCAGTATCCGCCCGCATAGCCGGTGCCAACGTAGCCGAATCCGTAATTCACGCCGCCGTAGAAACCGACGTGCGCTCCCCAATAACCCGCATTCCAGAGATAGACGCCTTCGTGCCAACCCCAATAGCCAGGCGTCCAGAGCAGGCCGACCGTAGGCGGCGTCGCCCATGTTCCTGGCACCCAGTAGTAGCCGTCCGGACCGTAGGCCCAGTAGCCGGGCGTCCAGATATAACCGTCGCCGGGACAAGGCGGCTGCTCATAAACGGGCAGCACCGGTGGGGCGATCGTGACCGAGACTGAAACTCCTGCGAAAGATGGGGCCGCTAAAGCCAGCATCAGCAGGACAAAAGAGAAGCAACGAGCCGAACGCAGAATTTGCATTGTGTCTCCTACTGCTTCTCTGATGATCTTCGGGAGGCACATTACCCGCTAGATTACGTCAGTCACAAGCCTCCAGTTTGGCTCAAGAGGAAGAAGTATATTGGAAGAGAGTATTTTTTATGAACGCGGTCTTGCAACTTCTTAGGGCCCGCCGCCGAATCCACAATTGTTATACCTCCAATCGAGCCACGGACTGGGCGCACCGTCTGCTGGGTCTCCGGCAACGACTCGATTGATCCACTCTCTTGAAACGACGGGTACGTCCAGAATCGTGAATACTGCGCGATAATTCTGAAACCGCAGCCCGTCAGATGTTCTCCAGATTGCGACTAGGTCATCGGTTGCAGGAACACCCTCAGCTCCGGGAACCGCAAGGCCCTTGAACTGAACGTCCCTGCGCTCTGACGCGCGAGAGAAGACAAAAAAGGGTGGCACTGTGAGTCGCGATTGCACGCCTGAGTGCAGCGCTTCGAAACACGCCCTGAGCAATTTGTTGCCTCCACGCCTCGTGCAACTCGTGACCCGGCTGTCTGTTGTCACCGAAATACATGAATCGTCCCGTCTCCGGTTCGAGCAAGTCTGGCCAGTCGGGCTCATTAAAAGTGCTAAACAAGACAGCCATCCGGCACCCCGGTAACGTTGTGCTCCCGCAGAAGCGGAATCCTCCTTGGTTGCCGCACGGCAAGAGTTTCGCAATGGGATCATCGCCCGCATTGTTGGCTGATCCGCCTTTATAGATCGCGTCCACGATCAGGTCGGCAATCGAAAGATCCCCGAACGAGATCTGTCTGATGGGCATTCGCCATCCCCGGCTAGCTGGGGGTCCTCCAACTTTAATGTGACACAGGCCTCCCGAGCAAGGCGGCACCGGAAGAACGCATCGCACAGATTGCGTCCCATCGTGCACCAACTCGAGCTCTGGCTGCACACTTACACAAACAAGGGTGACCAAACAAGCAAGTGCGCTGGTCAATTGCCAGGCGAGAGCGGGCGCTGGCACGGTGCTAGAATCGCGGCACGATGAAAAGCGAGACCCGCCGTCTCAACAAGCTCAAAGACACGAGCCGCAATCTCGCCAAGCGCTACAAACTTTTCAAGATGTAATCGGTCTCGGCGGGAGAAAAAGGAGGCAGGGCACAAAGGTCTACGGCGCGGTTGAGATTATGTACGCACACGCCGCCATGACCCGGCGAGCGGTGCCGTATTGCTTCTTCAGGGCGTTCAAGAGGCGGACAACGCGAGGGTCTATCTTGAACGTCATTCCCACGAGATTACCAGCAACGAGACTTTCGGGGAGCTTGATAGGTTCGCGGAGCCGGGATAGGACCTCAGCGGCAACGAGCAACGCTTGAGCTTGCGAGCCGTACACACTCGTCCCGGCGCGTATTGCAAGAATGCTCGCATCCGTGAGCTTGAGGCGTTTCGCAATGTGTGAGGACGGCGGTAAACTTTGATAGAATGCACGCCTGACTTTATCGGTCGCTCGTTTCGCCATGAGAAAGCGACGAGGCTATCACAGCATGACATCCGAGGCGGAAAGTGTGGATGTCCGTGTCCTGTGTGTGTCCTGTCCCGGTGCGAGTGGTGCGTTTCTCGCTGTTTTAGCAACATGTAGAATCAATAACTTGCGTGTTATCAATATGCCGGTGTGGTTCAAATCCACCCCCCGCAACCAAAGAACTCATAGGAAGCAAGCAAGTTAAAAGGGAGCCTAAAAACCGGCTCCCTTCGTTTTTGCCCAACTGTCCGTGAACTGTCCGTGTTCTCACTGGACGGCGGGGGATGACATGGTTACGACGCGTCCCGGCGACGCGAAGGACTTCTGCTGCATGCGGAGCAGGGCAGAAATCTTCTCCCCTTGAGCCACGATACGGTACCGGGCGTAGATTGCCTCGGTCTTCCTCCCCATGATGTCCTTCGCCACGGAGCGACTCACCCCGTCGTTGTCGGCATTGCGCGCGAACGTGCGGCAGAGGTCATGGAACACGCGACCAGATACACCCGCGAGCTTGCAGGCAGTCTTCCAAGCCTTCCGCATGTCCCCGATGGGTAGGCCGTCGCGATGGAAGATGAATTCCGACAGCATGACTCCGCCCTTCGTGGTGACGGCGCGGGCAGCCCGGCGGCGGGCGATGATCTCCGCCAACTCGCCGACGAGGGGCATGGTCTGCGGCTCACGGTTCTTCCAATACTTCGCGGGGAGGAACACGACCTCCACTTCCATGCGTTCCTGCGTTTCCTTGTTTTTATGATCTGCTTGGCGACATCGGGCCAGCGCAGGTTCTTGATGCCGCCCTTCCTCCAGCCCGTGAGGAAGCCATATAGAGGGTGAATTCCTGGAGGTAGTCGGGCAGGTGGCCTACAACGCGGCGCAGTTCAGGCTCTTCGAAAAAGCCGCGGCGGACGTTGTCGCTCTCATCGAGCCGCCGAATCGAGGGCATCGAGTGCAGATGTTTCCGCTCCATGGCCAGCGCGTAGCCTTGCCGAAGCAACTGAGTCCCGCGATTCACGGTCGCGGGCTTGAATCCCGTCTCGAGTTGCTCGCTGATGTACTTGTCCACGGTTTCAGAGCTGAGGACAGTTGCCCGCACCGCGCCGAAGTAGTCGCGGATCCGGGCAAGGTGAGAGACGAATTGCGGTGTCAGCTTCCCCCGCAGTAATGGCGATTTCTCAACAACAACCAAAAACCACGATGTAAACTTTAGCATCTAAGCTGAAAATCTCAGAAACCTCTTTGACTTTCGCTTCCGCGCATCCCTAACATTCTCTGCCGAGGTGAAACCATGCGAACAACCGCACTCAGGATCGGCTGTCGGATGTTGATCGGTCTTGCCGGCATCAGTTTGTGCGCCGGTTTTTTGTCGGCCCAAAACTCGCCCGACGACCGGCAGATGACCGATCCCAAATCGGTGGTCTCCGCTTCGAACGCGGCGGGGCCGGTGCCGATTCCCCAGCTTTATTACACGCGGAGCACATATGGTGCGGCGTGGTCTCCCGATGGCCGCGACGTGGTGTTCACCACCAATCTTACGGGACGGGCAAATCTGTGGAAGGTTTCGGCCGCGGGAGGATTTCCGATTCAGCTTTTGCAGTCGGATGATCGGCAATCAGGCGCGGTCTGGTCGCCGGATGGAAAGTGGATTGTCTTCGAGCAGGACTTCGGTGGAGGCGAACTGTATGACTTGTTCGCGGTCTCAAGCGATGGCGCCGAGGTCGTGAATCTCACCAACACGCCGGACATTTCGGAAAGCGGCGCGCATTGGTCTCCCGATGGCAGCATGCTGGTACTTTCTTACCGGCCGAAGACTTCATCGAACGTAGACATTGCGCTGCTCGACTGGAAGGCAAAGAAAGCTCGCAAACTCACGAACGAGCAAACCAAGAACCGCGAATGGAATGGAGCGATCTGGAGTGCAGATGGAAAAACCATCTACGCCGACCGCGCCAATGTCGGCTTCACGGACTCTGACGTTTATCGCATTGACGTGGCCACGGGCAAGCTGGAGAATCTCACTCCCCACCAAGGCGACGTCGTGAACACCGTATCGTCCTTGTCTCCTGACGGCAAAACTCTGCTGATCACTTCGAACGAAAAAGGTGGATACGACAACGTCGCATTAGTGGATGTGGCCAGCAAGCAGCTAACCTGGGTCACCGACCTGAAGTGGGAAGCTAGCGCCGGAGAATTCTCTCCCGATGGCAAGAGTTTCACTTACATCCTGAACGCCGACGGCCGCACCGACATTTACGTGGTGGATCGCAACTCGGACCGGGCCACGGTGCTGCGATTTGCCGCGGGCATCACGGTTCCCGTCGGCAATCCGCGGGCCTACTCGCCCTCGGGTGATCGCCTGCTGATTTCGCGCCAGAGTTCGACCGAGCCCGCTGACCTGTGGGTCTATGACATGACGGCTCACACATCGCGGCAGTTAACATTTTCGGCGCCGGGCAGCTTGAACCCCTCACGCCTGCCTGCGTCGCAGTTAGTGCACTACAAGACATTTGACGGAAAGACGATCAGCGCGTTTCTCTGGGTGCCGTTCAATCTCAAACGTGAAGGAACCAACCCCGGGATCCTGCTTCCGCACGGCGGTCCCACGGGGCAGACGGTAGACAGTTTCAACAAGGCCGCTGCCGCTCTCGCGTCGCGCGGCTACGTTTGCATTGCGCCCAATGTTCGCGGCTCGACCGGCTACGGAATGGAATTTCAGCGGGCGAATTACAAAGATCTCGGCGGCGGCGATCTGCAGGATGAAGTCTACGCCGCGCATTTCCTTGCCGCCACCGGCTATGTCGATCCGGCGAAGATCGGCATTACCGGCGGCTCCTATGGCGGATACATGGCTATGATCGCCATCGGTCGAACGCCCGACGTGTGGGCGGCGGCAGTCGAACTTTTTGGCATCACTGACTGGCTCACTGAACAGGAGCACGAAGAACCTGCGCTTCAGCAATACGATCAGTCGATCCTGGGAGATCCCGTGAAGGATCGCAAGTCTTATGAGGATGCCTCGCCCATCAAGTATTTCAAGAATGCCAAGGCTCCTCTGCTGATCCTGCAGGGAGCGAACGACATTCGTGACCCCAAAGAGGAGGCGGAGCAAGCGGAAGCGATTCTGAAGAAGGAAGGCAAGATCGTGGACGCACACTACTATCCCGACGAAGGCCACGGCTTTGCGAAGCGCGAGAATCAGATTGACGCCATGCAGAGAACTGTCGACTGGTTTGATCGCTATCTGAAGAACAAACAGTGATCAGATGGAGGCAGTTACTGCACCGTTCCCCATAGCTGTTGAAAACAATTACGCAAGTGAGCGCGATGAAAACCGTTTTGACTCCCGGTTGATGAGCGCTATGGGGATATTTCGCCGGTTGACCAGGACGTTTCGCAGGAACCGTCTTGGCTCCAAATTGTGAGTGATAGGATGATTCATGCCCAAAACACTGACGCAGTCTGTAGTCGGCCTACTCCAGAAGGAACGCAAGCGACTTGAGGATGAACTGCACCGCGTAACAGCCGCCCTGACTGCCTTCGGAAAGGTCTACATGCATGGGAGCAAACCGAAAGCTGCTGCGACTCGCAAGAAGCGAATGATTTCTGCCGCAGGACGCAAGCGAATAGCGACGGCACAAAAGGCACGATGGGCAAAGGTTAGGGCAAGCAAGAAATCAGCAGGCTGAGCCTCGGTCTACGGTCAGGACTCTGCGCAGCCAACTATTCCCAGATTTCGTAGAGTGGACTCGATCTGTGCGACGTTTTCGTAATCGGAATCATTCTCAGTAAAGAATTCCAGGCCATAGTTGTGGCCTTGACGGTTCCGAACAAAGCATCGAACTCTGACCGGTTGTCCAGAACATGGCGGTGTGAATTCCACACCGACCTGCGTCCCAATCGCCAATTCAACTCTGCCAAACACCGACATCCCTCCGCAGTTCAGTTCTGAACCGCGGCCTTGGATGATGACGACATTCGTGGGTCCGTGCGTGACAACTTGAACGGGCACGTCGATCTTATGGCGTGGCCAGCGTCTTTCCGTTGCGTGTCCTGATTCGGGCAGAACTACTTGAATCTGCATCGGATGAACTTCCAATGATAGTGTTATTCAACTGCAAAGACTTCCGGAAGGTCACAAAAGTAGCAGAAGACTTCGGTCCGAAACTCCGAGCCTCGACCTCCAATCTCCCAAAAAGGGCTTCGCCATTCCTTGGAATGCGGGTTCTGGTTGGGATAGAACTCGGACGCGTTTGCGTTAGGCGGAGGGTTAACACTCTCGCCCTTTCGGTTGCGAGGTGAGTTCACAATTCCGCCATGGCCACGTTTTCCGAGGCCCCCCTATAATGCCGGACGGCCGAATTTCCCAGGTCCGGTTTGAAGTCTTGGCGTCTCTTCCGTGAGCCTTCCCCTTCGCTGCGAGGTTCAAGCGCTGGTTCGCATACGCCCCGACTGCGAATGGTTTGCTCACAGCTTAGTTCCATCTCATGCGTACGGCTCATGTCGGCTCTGTGTCCGACCACCGCGCTGAAAATGGAACCACCAAGTACCCAGAGTCCCTTTGCCTGATCTTGGCGTTACCTTGATCAGGGAGACGTGGACCGCCTCCTGCGAGGACATTACTCCTCGGTCATGGCTCCTACAGACTCATTCGTCAATCCCGTGCGGCTCTCCTCTCCTTCGGCCTAAGCCTCGTGCGAGGAGTCTCTGCAGGTTGCGACCAGCCCCTGCTGCCGGCGGGACCTTCCCGACGATCGGGATAGAACGCAGGCGCGCCAGCCGTAGGTGGAGGGTTTCCGTCCTTGCCCTTTCGGTCTGCAAAGCGGGTTCACAATTCCACCTTAGCTACGTTTCCCGCGGCCCCCCT
>QIAN01000175.1 GCA_003225005.1 Acidobacteriota bacterium
GTATCCGCAACCTTCGCGAGCGTCACCTTCGCGAGCGTCACCAGCACGTTTCTCCACCTGCCCCTTTTTGTCGGGTCGCCGCAAGTCTCAAGCTTGAGGCAGCTTTAGAAGCGTGACATGAAGCTGCTTCCAAGCGCGAGGTTCGAGCTCGCTTCCGTTGCTATTCCTGGAGTACTTGATGAACGAATGAAATTGCGATCGATCCTTCGCCAACTGCCGACGCAACACGTTTGATGCTGCCGCCACGCACGTCGCCGACTGCGAATACTCCCGGCAGGCTGGTTTCGAGCAAATACGGCGGACGGGCCAGGGGCCAGTGCGCAGCGCTGAGATCTTCTGGAGATAGGATGGGACCAGTCTTAATGAAGCCCTTGGCGTCGAGCGTGACGCAGCCATCGAGCCACCGGGTGTTCGGAGCGGCGCCAGCCATGACGAATACGTGACGGATCTTGTGCTCCTCAGTTTGCCCCGTTTCGTTATTTCGCCAACGAACGGATTCGAGATAGCCACCTCCATCGAGGGCGATGATCTCCGTGTGTGGCCGCAACACTATCGTGGGAGTCTCTTCGATTCGTCGGATCAGGTATCGTGACATGGTGTCAGCCAGACCGGCCGACCTGACGAGAAGGTGTACGCGCTTTGTCGTCCCCGCCAGAAATACGGCCGCTTGCCCGGCCGAATTCCCGCCTCCGACCACAATCACTTCTTCTCCGGTGCACAACTGTGCTTCCACAAATGTGGCACCGTAGTAGATACCAGCCCCCTCGAAGCGCGACAGGTTCTTTAATGGCGGCTTTCGGTACTCCGCCCCGGTCGCAATCACGATCGTGCGTGCCGGAATTCGAGCCCCGCTTTCCACTTCGACGAGGTATGGTTTGCGCTCGCAGGTGAGTCGTGTTCCCCGTACGATGAGCATCTGCGCGCCGAACTTCTCCGCCTGCGTGTACGCGCGGCCGGCCAACTCCCGACCCGATATACCGGTGGGAAATCCCAAGTAATTTTCGATTTTTGAACTCGAACCCGCCTGTCCTCCCGGCGAGTTCGTTTCCAGCATCAAAACATCAAGGCCTTCTGACGCACCGTAAACGGCTGCCGCTAGTCCCGCGGGGCCGGCCCCGAGGATCACAAGATCACGCATCTGCGCTTGGTCAATGGTCTCGTTGAAACCAAGGCAATCCGCAACTTGCTGATTCGTCGGGTTGCGAAGCACCAACTTGCCGCGGCAGATCACCACGGGTATGTCGCTGGGGGTGACGTGAAAGCCATCCAGCAAGTTCTGTACTTCCGGATCGTGCTCGAGATCGATGTAGGAGTAGGGGTGTCCGTTGCGCATCAGGAACTCTTTGATTCGAAGCGTACCTGCGGAATGGGTTGAGCCGACAAGCACAACATCTCCCAGGCCGACGGCCACCAACTCAACTCTGCGAAGAATGAAAGCCCGCATCACGATCTCACCAAGCTCGGCATCGGTCTGTACCAAAGCCAGCAGGTGTTGTCGGTCCAGTTCGATCACTTCGCCAGCTATGGCGGCGCGCAATCGAAAAAGTGCCCGGCGTCCCGACAGCGTGCTCACCTCGCCTGTGAACTGCCCCGGCGCATGGACCGTGACGAGGGTCTCATCTGCGCCCGAGGGACGCAAAACCTCCAGTTCGCCTGAGACGACCACAAAGAAGGGTACGGCGTTGTCTCCTTGTTCGACGAGCACCTCACCAGGACGTAAGACGCGCATGCGCCCGTGCGTTGCGATGCGACGGATCTGAGCCGGCGTTAGTGTCGGGAATATCTGCTCAGTCCGAGAGTTGCTCAGCGGAAGTCCGCGGTTGACATGGCTCATATGGGTTTTTGGTGCGGCTGGCCCTTCCAGATTATCGCTCACTGTTCGGCCCGCGATTCGCTCAAGGCAAAGTGTATTCCTTGACCCGAACTGGTCTCTCCCTGGACCATAGATGTACTGGGTTGACAGCGGTGAGGCAGGACAATTTCTTCCCGTTACCGATGTGCCCGAAAAGGCGATCCTTTCGAGTCGCCGACCATCCACTGACAACGGCAGCGATTCCGGACTGCCGATGATTGTGGGCCTTACGATCGATCCTCTTCAGATCTGTGGCGTTTGTTATTGGAGAGTACCTGGATCGTGAGCTACGCGTCCGATATGCTCCAGACCAAAATGATAGGTAAGGTTCCTCCCTGGCCTATAATCTCCGACGGGAGTCGTTATGCCACTATTCATCTGTCGTTGGCAGAACGGTGATTTTTCAGCCGTGAGCGCCTCTTCGCGCGAAGAAGCCATGGAACTGCTTGATGAAGTAGGCAACGCTGATGTTGCCGAGGTGTTTACAGCTAAGAGGTTCATGGTGCATTTCCAACTGAAGAAACAGGTCGACAGCGTGGAAGAACCAGTGCCCGTCGATCTTGAAGGGTTCGGTGAAGAGACTTACGATACGCTCTGTGAGCGCGTCTATCCGGTCTACAGCAAGGCGTCAATGAGGCTTCACAATGACCTCCACGCGAACGATGATGTGCCCAAGGAGGAATACGACGCAGCGCTCAAGGTGCTGAACGATGCTCTTGCGGCAGAGCGAATGCGGAATGGGGATTCCAAGAAACCCGAACTCTCCGACGATCCCGATGTTGCGAAGCTCCAAAAGCAGGTTGACGTGCCACGACCGATGGCCGAGCGAGCGGTGAAGGAGCGTCGCCGTCGCGCGATGTCAGAAATGCCACCCGCAAGTGACAAGGTTCAATGATCGCTAAAGAGCACTAGAGCGAATCCAATCCTGACTGACAGGTTGCCAAGCTGACAGCCGCTCCTGTGGATCTGGGCGAGTCTTCTCAACTTCTGGTTTGCCGACTATGCTGGCACGAACAGTTCTTGGCATGAGTCCTACTCCCACAGTGGTTCAAAAGGGTCTTTCCCGCAGGAGCGTCAGGTAAGTCCAGTCTGCCCTTTTCCAACTCTTCAAACTGCCCATCGTGCAGCGGGAGGAAATCGAAGAAGACCCTGACTCCGGGTGCAAGCACAGTCCGGCATAACAGCGGACAAACTACGTGACAAGCATGATCGGTCGCGGCAATCCGAAACGAGGTTTCTTCCGTCGCTGGATCGAAGTCGCTACCGCTGGGCAGACGATCCAAACGCGGCAAGGATGTTTCGAGTTCGTCGAGAAGGCGTTGTCCGTTGGGAGTGGGTTCATATCCCGATGAACTCCTGATGAGCAGGTCGTCGTGGAACATGTCCCGCAACCGTTGCAACGCGCGGCTCACGGCCGGCTGGCTGAGCAACAGGCGCGTTGCAGCTCGTGTGACATTCCGTTCTTGCGCAAGAACTGTGAACACGGCTAAGAGGTCCACCGACACCCTCGGGCACACCACAACTTATACCTCCGATTCGAACGACAACGTCGTCGCTTCTGGTTGCACAGGCGCGGATGGCCCCAGAGCGATCCGTTTGATCCGTTTGGGGCACCTTGACGTAAGGTGCACATCGTGGTATTACTTTAGTGAAATTGTAATGGTGGCACCATGGAATCTGCAATCACCGTCAAGGGTCAGGCGACGATCCCGAAGGCTATTCGCGAACATCTGCGGTTGAGGCCGGGAGATCGAGTCAAGTTCTTCGTGCATCCTGATGGCAGTGTGGTCCTCTTGCCGAAAGTCCACGCGTCGGCCTTACGAGGCATCATCAAATCGCGGCGCCGGCGGCCGGTGGCCCTCGTGGAGATGACTGAGGCCGCTGCTAAGGGTGCCGCCGGCGCCGCGCCGCGCGCGCGACATCGATGATCGGGCTCGACACCAACATTCTCGTCCGTTTCCTTACCCAAGACGACCCGATTCAATCACCAAGGGCGACGGAGATAATCGAACGCCGACTAACTGAGGAAAACCCCGGCTTTGTCAGCATCGTGGCGATGGTCGAGACCGTGTGGGTGCTCGACCGTGCCTACCGGCTAGCCGCCAATGAAATCGCTGCGGCTGTCGAGCGCATGCTTCAGACCGATGTGCTCGTTGTGGAAAACGAGCCGGAGGTTTTCAGCGCAATGACTGCACTCAAAGAAGGACAGGGCTCATTCGCCGACGCTGTCATTGCAGCGCTCGGCACGAGAGCGGGTTGTTCCTGCACCTTGACATTCGACCAGAAGGCGTTGCGGCTTTCGGGTTTTGAGTTTCCTTGAGTCGTCTGCGCAGAATCTGCCGGCCAATACGACCGGCGACGCTCAACATTAACGACAATACCTCGGACTTTGCGAAAAGGAGACGGCTTCCGTACGAAAAACTTGATCGGGACAAACAGACTGTCGACAGTCATTTGCTGCTGCTACAAATTATCGTCGGCCAGATTTGGCCATTCAATCCGACCCGTCGGGTTTGTCTTCTGCCTCCTGGGCACCGTACAATAAACGTACAATGGAAGCGGGATTGTGGGGCGTTTGGGCCTTTAGGCCGGATGCCGAAATGAATAAGTCACGTATTATCAATGTGATCAACTAGTTCAAATCCCCGCCTTCCGCACCATGGCCCTGTCACAAAATTGTCAACTGGTCCGAGCCGGTGCTCCGAGCCAGGCAGATCGACATTTAGGATGATACCAAGCTCATGATCGTACTCATCACCATCGTCCACATCATCGTTTGTTTCTTCATCATCATCGTCGTGCTGTTACAGAGCGGCAAGAGCGGTGACATCTCCGCCGCTTTCGGCGGACAAGGCAGCCAGACCGCTTTCGGTCCTCGTGGCGCGGCCAGCGCGCTCTCCAAAGCCACGACGTGGTCAGCCGTGGCCTTTATGATCACTTCGATTACGCTGTCGATCTACGCCTCACGACGTGGTGGGCCGGGTTCAGTGCTAGAGAAAGTAAAGTCTAATCCGGTGAAGACTCAGCCTGCGGCGCCGGCGCAGAAACCCGCGACACCGACTCCCGCGGCTCCTACGCAGAAGTAATCGAATCGAGGATCGCGGTCACACGGGCTCGCCGTAAACCGCCCTAGCCCCCTTTGGTCGGGACGCATACGTCTCGGCTTGCGCCGAATTCGCCAACCTCCGGTTGCGCCAGAGGATCTCGGTTTTACCAGCGCCTGGTTCCAAAAGACTTGCGCACTCCCACAGTCATATAGCGTCCCCACGGCCCGTTGTTTCCCTGGTCGGCTGGACCCAGGTTCCTGTCGCGGGCGCCAAGACGGTCAAACAGGAAGTGTTGTGTTACCCGGAACTCAAATCCCTTGCCCATATAAACCGCAGCTCCCCATGAGTGCTCGATGCCTATGGCATCGAACGACCACGTGTAGAGCGTCTGCGGTATATTTTTTCCGAACAAAAATGCGGGCGCTCCAAACACCATGAAGCGCCGTAGCGGTCCTCGCCCAAACGGGCGCACTTCCAATATTGCAGACAGCATATAGCGCGCGAACATGCTGCACGGGGCATTCACTCCGCCGTATTGCCCGGCGTTGCCCGCGCATATATTTGGGTCGATCTCGTTGTGGGGAGGCGCCAAGTCAAATTGCGCCCATCCCCAAAAGGCATCGCGAGGAAACAACATTCGGTCTTGCTCTGACCCGTTGTGTGCCTCACCTTCACGCGGGGGTGAATTCTGCGCCCTGACTAGCATCGACAACAGCATGGGAACTGCGAGAATCCACGTTAGTCTTTTCATTACGCCTCCAAGTTTATGGGCTGCTTGAAGAATTGGAATTGATCCGCCCCCCTGCAAGATCCTGCCGGCATACCTGCCAGCGGCCTCTCGCAGAGGCACGGAGCGCAACATTGTAACCTGCTGGACAAGGGTGCTTGCTCGCTGACCCACGGGCCGTCGATGGCCCGAACATCAGCCCGTCGGATTACCGGAATTCATATCTGAAATCCGATTTATCCCATTCGTGGAATCGGCAGTTCAGTAAGCGCTGTGAGTGCAATCCCCGACGTTTGGCTGGCAGATTGCAAGATCCTTCCCAAAGAAAGGGCAGGAGCCCCATGCCCCAAGAGATTTCTGTTTCTTATCAAGCCATCAAGAGCAAGGTCTATCGCCTTGTCGATGCTCTTGTGGTTGGCGAGAAAACTGAGGCCGAAGTACAGGAATCCATAAGTCGCTGGTGGAATCTCATTCACCCCGCAGACCGCCCTATCGCCCAGAAATATCTGCTCGCAGTTCTGGGTCGATCCACCTCTGCCCTTGAAGCCATTGAAGATAGCCTCAACTGCACGACAGATTTCGCCGCCGTTTCGCCGGACGAGTCCGGCAAACGACGCCGGCTGGAGCAACTTATCAAGCGCACCATGGTAAAACCCGCCTCGCTCGGCACTGCGGTCTGATCGTCATTTATCGAGAGCGCTCCGGACCGCCCCTGCTACCACTCTCCGCGCCGCCTCTGGTCCTCAACGTTTAGAACCCATCAGCCTCAAGTCACCTCATCGAATCTTTGCGGTAAAACCAGTGGTGGTTCGAGCTCGAGGTAGGGATGCCGGGCTGCTACAATCGGTCGCGTCAGAGTGCGACGAACGGCGTGAGGTTTGCGCTCGAGCGCTCGCGATCGACTGTTTGGATAACAACCATGGACGCGACTTATACTTAAGGACTGGTATCCAGATAAAACACTGAGGGTGAGCCTTCCACTGGACCCGCTTTCATGGACTTCGACCAGCTCGAAACCTTTCTCGAAGTGGCGCGCCACGCGTCGTTCTCGCGCGCCGGAGAAAAGCGTTTTCGCACACAGCCCGCCATCTCATCGCAGATTCGAGCCCTGGAAGAGGAAGTCGGAGCCAGATTATTTGACCGCTCCGGCGGCAAGGTTTCGCTTACCGCGCCGGGCAAAGCCTTTCAGAAGTACGTCGAAGAAACTCTAGACGCCCGCAAGGCCATCCTCGCCTCCCTGGCTGAGATGGAGCACATTCCTCGCGGCGAGATCATTGTAGGAGCTAACGAGGGTACATGCCTGCACATTCTTCCCGAGGTGTTTGCCGATTTCAAGAAACAATATCCTGATGTCTCGGTCAACATCAAGTGTGCTGACTATGCCAAGATTCTCGACTCGGTCATTGATAATTCCGTGGACTTCGGCGTCGTGTCCCTGCCCGTCGCAGACAACCGGTTGACCGTGGTCCTCATCCATCGCAACGAGTTGGTAATCATTGCGCCCCCGGCTCATCCCCTGGGGAAGAGGACTTCAGCCACGATGGCGGAGGTGGCGAAATTCCCTCTCGTAATCCCCAAGGCCGGCCACACCCGCGACGCTCTTGATGAGCTGTTTCGCGACCGGCGATTGAAACCGAATTACACCATGGAGCTCGATTCCAGCGAACTTCTGAAGCGGTTCGTAGCCGCAGGCGTTGGTGTCGGCTTCATCGCCCGCTCCAATATCCACGAAGATGTGCGCACCGGCATCCTCGCTGCCGTTGA
This sequence comes from Acidobacteriota bacterium, assembly GCA_003225005.1. Lineage (GTDB taxonomy): Bacteria > Acidobacteriota > Terriglobia > Terriglobales > Acidobacteriaceae > Sulfotelmatobacter. Next base: position 7,391 of record QIAN01000175.1, read on the forward strand.
CATCGCCGACGCGCAGGTTCGGCGCGATATGGCGCTGGTGTTTCGCAAAGACAAGGCCATGAGCCGGGCGGCGCTGGCCTTCATTGACATTGCCGTGAAACACAAGTCGACTGAGATGATGGTGCCGAGCGTAAAGTAAACGATGAGAGCCACGGGTCGATTTCTCCTGCTTGCCCTGCTCGCGCCTGTTTTGCTCTTGCTATCGGGTGTCGCCCAATCTGGCACCCACAACCCGAGCGCGCGGCACGTCCTGACCTCGGCCTCCATTCTGATTGAGGTCAAGGTCAAGGGAACCACACGGTACACACCGGAAGATGTATTGGCGGCCAGCGCACTACGGATCGGCGTCTCTGCAAGTGAGGACGACTTTCGCAAGGCGGCGAAGGAGCTCACCGATAGCGGGGCCTTTCGCGATGTGGCTTACAGCTACTCTTATTCTTCCGCGGGGACAAAGCTCGATTTACAACTGACCGACAGCCAGCCGTTCCTTCCCGTTCGCTTTGACGATTTCGTCTGGTTTACCGACGATCAACTGCGCCAGAAGGCGCACGAACGAGTCCCGTTGTTTAAAGGCGAGTTGCCGACCTCCGGGCGACTACCGGAGCAAGTTTCTGACGTCTTGCAGGCTTTGCTGGTGGAGAGCAATGTCCCCGGTCACGTCGACTACCTGCGCAATACCGGCTCGAACGGGAAGATCGAGTCGATAAATTACAGCGTCTCCGACCTTCTGATTCGTGTCCGCAGGATAGAGTTCACGGGTGCCGGACCGAGCGAACTCCCCTTGCTGGAGGCTGCCGCCAGAAGGCTGCCGGACCCCGAGTACTCCCGCGACCGCATAAATTTATTCGCCGAACATCAACTGTTGCCCATCTATCACGCCCGCGGGTACCTGAAGGCTTCCTTCAGCCAGCCGCAACCCAAAGTCGTACGGCAGGGAGTCGGTGACCCGGGTGACGATTCCAGAAACTTGACGGTTGTCGATGTCACCCTGGGCGTAGACCCGGGCCCCCAGTACAAACTCGTTCGGATCGAGTGGTCCGGAAACCAGGAGTTCGCCACCGAAAAGCTACAGGGGTTCATCCACGCCCACCCCGGAGCGCCCGCGAACGCGGTCGAGCTCGCGGCTGATCTGGAGGAAGTCCGGAACCTGTACGGGTCGCACGGCTATCTCAACGCCACGGTCAAATTAGAACCTCAGTTGGACGACGCTGCGGCGACCGCCATTTACCATCTTGCAGTGCGAGAAGATAACGTTTACCACATGGGAGAACTCGAGTTCCGAGGTGTCGACAATATTTTGGCTGCTAAGCTGCGGACGCGCTGGAAGTTGCGCCCCGGTGAGGTTTACGACAGCAGCTACCTCCGGCAGTTTCTCACCGAGGCCAACAAACTGCTTCCCACAAACTTCGATTGGGGCATCGAAACCCATGTCACCCCCAACTCGCACGACAAGTCGGTGGACGTGGAAATTCACTACACGGTAAAAGCGACGCAATAGAGCCGATAGCGGTCGCGCCCAAGTGATTCGAACCAAGCTGGACTTCATCGCAGGTCGCGGCATCTCTTGGCTGCCCGCCTTTTTTCGCGGCGATTTCCAGGCCGAGCTGGCACAACCCGCCGTGCTCGGGTTTTGGAAATTCTTCGCCCCGATGGGAAACTTTTCGCGTCAGAGCGTAACCTGTCAAGGATTTTGCCCGGTGCCCTTCCCCCAAATTTTCCGGGCATTATAGCGGGAGCCCGCGCCAGCGAGTTGCCGCCAATTTTTTTCTCCGGGGAGTGGAACTTCCAGCAGGAGGGCGCATCTGTAGTAAATGTGTGACGTGGAGGCTCGTCTTGATCCGCCCATCTCACGCTGATGTTGTTACTCGTTTAAGATGTTGTTACTCATTTAAAAGGAGAGGAACTGATGAAATCGAGTACGCAGAGACTTGGGTTTTGGCTGGTGACTCTGTTGTTGGGTGCCGCGTTGACCGCCTCGTCGGCATTCGCTGCGAAGGGCAAGACCTTTACCGGTACCGTCAGTGATTCTATGTGTGGCGCCAAGCACCAGATGCCGGGCGACGATGCGGGATGTACACGGGCTTGCGTCAGTAAGGGATCAAAGTACGCCTTGGTTGTTGGCGACAAGGTTTATACTCTGGAAACCAACGACAAAACTACTCTCGAGACCCTCGACAAACAAGCTGGCGCCAAGGCCACGGTCACCGGCACGGTCAATGGCGACGTACTGGAAGTCAGTTCCGTCAGCGCCCCGAAATAAGCTCGAACGTCGCTCGAAGCTATTTCGGTCTTCCCCGTTCAGCGGGTTCCTGCTCTCGCGGGCGCCCGCTCTGTTCCAGCCTCCGTACATTTTTTCAACGGGTATCGAAATTCATTCTTTCTTTACAAACCATTGTGTTAGATTGTGCATTCCTAGCTCACAGCTTTTTCGCTCCGGAGGATGACTTCATTGGGAAAAGACATGGTCCCCAAGCGGATTTTCTTCACCAAGGGGGTCGGGAAACATCGTGAGCGTTTGACATCGTTCGAACTGGCACTGCGTGACGCCGGCATCGCGGCGCAGAACCTGGTGCGTGTTTCCTCCATTTTTCCACCTAACTGCAAGCTGGTGCCCCGCAAACAGGGGTTGAAGTATCTGAGTCCAGGCGAAGTCGTGTTTGCCGTAGTGGCCGAGAACTCTACGCGCGAGCCGCATCGTTTGCTCGCCTCATCCATCGGGGTGGCCATTCCTTCCGACCGCAACACCTACGGCTACTTGAGTGAACACCATTCCTTCGGCGAAACCGAGGACGCCGCCGGCGAATACGCCGAGGAGCTGGCAGCCGAGATGCTGGCCACTACTCTCAACGTAGAGTTCGATCCCGACCGCTCTTGGGATGAAAAGAAGCAGATCTATCGCCTGTCGAACAAGATCGTGCGTACCGCCAACGTGACCCAATCGGCGGTGGGCGACAAGCGCGCTCTGTGGACGACCGTAATCGCCTCGGCAGTGCTGATCTTCGATTAGGATCCTTTCGGGTGCAACCGGCAAGTCGGCATTTGACCTGGGACGTCGATCTCTCGGAAGCAGCTACGATTTCTTCCCAACCTCTTTCTTTCCCTTTTTGGCTGCGGTGCTTTTCTTGCCCTTGTCCAAGCGCTCGAACACCGCTGCCACGATGAGTGGCAGACCAACCGTGGCGTCCAGGAATACTTCTCCGAATTTTCCACCCTCTCCCGGAGGCACAAACTTTCCCCACGAAATCGCCTCGCTGTACGGGCTTCCCGATAGGCCTCCCCAATACACGGGCTCCGGACAGATGCGCAACCCGTAGTGATAGCGCTTGAGCGGCAGGTTCTCTCCGAGGCGCCGGTGCCGCAGTTCGATGAACGGGCCAAACTGTTGCGACCAGTTCCGCGGCACGCCGCCCCCGATGGTGAAGATTCCCAACCGCTTCTGACGCAACAACGTGGCTGCGAAGTGTTCGAGATCTGCGAAAGGATCGAAGCGCACTTTGTGCCTGCCCGTAGATTCGCGCAGTCGATTGTTGAGTGCCGTGTCCAGGCCGAGTTCGGAATCAGTGAAAGCCGGCACGAAAACCGGTACGCCCTTCTCATACGCCGATTTCAGAATTCCCCGCTGATCTTTCGCATGTTTCGCCAAGTGCGCCCCAATCGCATGATTCAGCTTGTAGGAGCACATCAGTTCGTTATGGTCCCAATTCTCGAGCACTTGCGACATTACCTCTTCCACATCGTCCAGATTCTGCTCGGGCTCCAGCGTGTCGTACACTCGGTTGTATCCCTGCTCATAGAGTTCTTCATCTGACACTTCAGGGTTGGCCCGGAAATGCGCGTGGCCAGTCGCTTCCACCAAGCCATGGGCCATCAGCGCTCCGGTTGAAACTATGGCATTCACGATGCCCCGGTCGATCAACTCGGTGACGATAAGGCCCTGCTTGGCCACCGTCATGGCGCCCGCCAGCGTCATCACCACAAAGCAGTCCGGATCGCGCGCCATGGCCTCGAGCACGTCCGCCGCTTCGCCCAATTGCCGCCCCGTGAAAGCGGTCTTGGACATGGCGCGGACGAGGTCGTCAATCGAGCGCACTCTGCCCAGATCGAGTGGCTCCAGCGGGATCAGCCGGTCTTCGATCGGATTGTTTAAGTGACGGTCTTTGCCCTCGCCCGGGGCGCCGCCGTCGTGCCGATTTCCCTGGTGGGAGTTTCCCTGGTTCTCATGTTTCAAAATACCAAGCCTCCGAGAATTTAATCCGTGTCCATCCCTGACCGAGATTGTACCGACTAGATACTCTACAGGAACCCGGCATCACCCTGCCATTCATGCCGGAAAGCGCAGCTCCGAAATCTGACTCGGCTCAATACGCCCAGCGGATCTCAGCGTCATGATCACTCCGCCGCTCGGAAAGCCTGTCCCCCGCCATCTCTATGGGTGGCCGGGCACTTCGATCAAAAATCAACCATCCACAGTCAAGCATTTGAGAAGTGGCTACGGATACCTGATAGCTGACGGCTGGAGCTGTCCCGCGAATGCTATATTGTTCGCGGAGGGAGGGAACGCGTGCTGCCCGAGAAATATCGCGTGGCGCTGGTGCAAATGTCGTGCGGCCCGGAGCCAGAACAGAATCTGGCAATGGCGATCGAGCGCGTCGCCGATGCGGCTGGTCGTGGTGCGCAGGTCGTCTGCCTGCCCGAACTTTTTCAGACCCAATATTTCTGCCAGCGGGAAGATCACGCACTCTTCGATCTGGCCGAACCGATTCCCGGACCGACGACCGAGAAGATCTCCGCTGCGGCCCGCAAGCACGGAGTGGTCCTGATCGCTTCATTGTTCGAAAAGCGCGCCGCAGGACTCTACCACAATACAGCGGCAACGTTCGATGCCGATGGCTCGCTGCGCGGACTCTACCGCAAGATGCACATTCCCGATGACCCGCTTTACTACGAGAAGTTTTATTTCACGCCCGGCGATCTCGGTTTTCGCGCGCTCGATACCAAAGTTGGCCGGCTGGGTACACTCGTCTGCTGGGATCAATGGTATCCAGAGGGGGCGCGGCTGACGGCCCTTCAGGGCGCGCACGTGCTTTTTTATCCCACCGCCATAGGCTGGCATCCTGCCGAGAAGGCCGAATCCGGACTAGCCCAGCACGACGCCTGGCGCACGATCCAGCGAGCGCACGCCATTGCCAACGGCGTCTACGTGGCTGTTGTCAACCGCGTGGGCTTCGAGACCGGAAATATCCGCGGTAACTCGGCTCCCGGCCAGGGACTGGAATTCTGGGGCGGCTCGTTTCTTTGCGATCCCTTCGGACGCGTGCTGGCCGAGGCCTCGCATGATCGCGAACAGATTCTGTTCGGAGACGTGGACATGAAAGCCTTGGAAGACATTCGGCGCAATTGGCCCTTCCTCCGTGACCGCCGCATTGATAGTTATGCGCCGATCACAAATCGATGGACAGACTAAAGACAGGCCTGCCGTGTCCGAGCGTCCACTTCATACCTCAAGTAACACTTTAACTCGAGAAGGGAATGGGTCAACTCCCGCCTCCCCGGGCTATCGGATGCCCGCAGAGTGGGAAGCGCACGACGCCACCTGGCTGGCGTGGCCGCATGATCATGGCGACTGGCCCGGGAGGTTCGAGCCGATCCCGTGGGTCTACGCGGAGATCATCCGCAATCTGTCCCCAAACGAGAGAGTCGAGCTAGTTGTAAACAACGCCTCCGCCGAAAAGCAGGTTCGTAAATTCCTCGACCGCGCCCACGCGCTCTCCAGCCATGTGCGCTTCCATCTCTGGCCCACCAACCGCGTCTGGATGCGCGACTCAGGCTGCATCTTCCTGCCGTGTGGCCCAAGCGCCATCGGCCGCGAAAGCCGAGGAAAGCACCGGGCCAACAGCTCCACCGGCCATGGGGGCACAGCCGCCCCCGGCTGGCCGGCCGGGCCTGCGGCCCGGCAGTTGCTGGCCATCAAGTTCCGCTTCAACGCCTGGGCCAAATATTCCAACTGGCGCCACGACGAAAAAATCGGCAGCCGGATGGCACAGGTCGCCCACGCTCAAGAGATCCGCCCGGTGCGCGACAACACCCGCGTGGTTCTCGAAGGGGGCTCCATCGAGGTCAACGGTCGCGGCACATTGCTCACCACCGAGGAGTGCCTGCTGAGCCAGACTCAGCATCGCAACCCTGCCATGTCCCGCGCTGATTATGAAGATATTTTCTCTGACTACCTCGGTGCGCGCCACGTGATTTGGCTGGGCGCTGGCATCTGCGGCGACGACACCCACGGCCACGTCGACGACCTAACCCGATTCGTCTCCACCGACACGGTAGTGACTATGGTTGAGCCCGATCCCCAAGATGTGAACCACAAGCCGCTCCGCGACAATCTCCGCCGACTAAAAGCCGCGCATGATCAGGACGGCAAGCCCCTCACGATTGTCGAGCTCCCCATGCCCAGGCCTCTTATGTTTGAAGGGCGAAGGCTCCCGGCCAGCTACGCAAATTTCTATATCGCCAACCGCGTCGTTCTCGTGCCCGTATTCAATGATCCTCATGACCGCATCGCGCTGAACACTCTGGCCGAACTGTTCCCTACCCGGTTGGTGGTCCCCATTTATTCCGGCGACCTGGTATGGGGGCTGGGCACCATGCACTGCATGACGCAACAACAGCCCGCGCAGTGCAAATAGAGCCCCATTTGCAGTCCGCATTCAGAGCGCGAGCCCGCGCCCCAGCGTCTACAACGCCGATGTGGTTTGGGTCTCGGTCGTTCCGTCTGACAGGGTCGCGGTGGTCGTAAGGGAATAAATACTTCCGACCCCAAGAAGCAGTCTCGCGGGCACGCTCGCGGTTGCACCCGTTAGGATTTGATCGTAGATAGAATCTTGTAGTGTGCGTTGCGTGCGCGTGGAGTGATCGCTAGGCTGTTGGCGCGAGACGAGCCAAAATCGTCGTGCCGGAACGGTAATGACCCAGGAAGCTTCCCTCCCTTGCTTCCCAGCTCCGGCGCCAGCTATCCTTCCCACTTATGTCTACGCTGGTAGAGTGCGTGCCCAATTTTTCCGAAGGACGCGATCCGGCTAAAGTTGACGCCATCATCGCCGCCATGAAAATGGACGGCGTTTACCTCCTTGACCGCGAAATGGACTCCGACCACAACCGCTCGGTCATCACTCTGGTCGGCGAGCGCGAGGCCATTCAGGAAGCCGCTATCCGCGGAGTAGGCAAGGCTGCCGAACTCATCGACCTGACGAAACATCAGGGCGCGCACCCGCGCATGGGAGCGGCCGACGTTGTCCCCTTCATTCCCATCGACGGCGTCACCGTCGAGGACTGCGTGGCCATGGCCCGCCACGTCGGCGAACAAATTTGGAAGCGTTATCAGATTCCGGTTTATCTCTACGAATCGGCAGCGACCTCGCCGGAGCGGCAGAATCTGGAGAACATCCGTCGCGGGCAGTTTGAAGGCATTCGCGCAGAAATCGCCACCAACCCCGCGCGCAAACCGGATTTTGGCGACCCCTGTGTGCATCCCTCAGCCGGTGCAACCGTGGTCGGAGCCCGCAAGGCCCTGATCGCCTACAACATTTTTCTCAACACGCCCGAGGTTGAGGTCGCGAAGAAAGTCGCGAAGGCCGTGCGCTTTTCGAGCGGCGGACTGCGCTTCGTGAAAGGCGCGGGATTTCTGGTGCGTGGCCTGGCGCAAGTCTCCATGAACTTGACTGACTTCGAACAGACTCCCATTCATCGTGTCTTCGAATTCGTAAAGCGCGAAGCCGCCCGCTATGGCGTAGCACCGGTATCGAGTGAAATTGTCGGATTGATCCCCAAGAAAGCCCTCGAGCAGGCCGCCGAGTGGTTCCTCCAGGTGGAGAATTTCGATTCATCCTTGATTCTGGAAAACCGCCTAGCTGCGATCCTCGCAGGCAAGATGACCGTCGGGGGATGGAGAGCCGGGGTCGAGCCATTCATAGAGCAGCTCGCCGCACCCACCGCCACTCCCGGAGGAGGCAGCGCCGCCGCGGCCGCGGCCGCCATGGCCGCGGGACTCGCGACCATGGTCGCGTCCATGTCGCGCGGGAAGAAGGCATACCTCGAGTACGAATCGCAACTCAGCGCGGCCATCGCGCATCTGAGCGCGCTGCGCGAAGAATTGAAAGCTGCCATCGACGCCGACGCCGCGTCTTACAACTCCGTGATGAAGGCCTACAAGCAAGCGAAGACCGGCGGTGAAAAGGCGGCGCAGGCAGCAATCGACACCGCGCTAAAAGAAGCAACGGCTGTCCCGCTCGGCGTTGCTGAGCGCGCGAAGAAAGTGGCTCAGTTGGCCGAGTCTTTAGGACCGATCACAAATCCCCACATGAAATCGGATTTGACGACCGCGGCGGCACTGGCTCGTGCCGCAATCACCGGAGCGCTCGCCAATGTAGAAATAAATTTGGTATCGCTGAAAGATGAAGCCTTCGCGGCGGAGGCGAGAAAGAAAGCAGAAGCCGTGAGAACTGATTGACGCGCTCAGGCGCTGACGAGCGGTTGCCCGAAGAGACGTTGCGGGCAAGGTCTCGGCGTACGGGAAAGGCGTAAGCCAGCTACGCGTCTAGGACTGAGCGCGGGCTGTTTAATCTCCCGCACTGGTGGCTGGAGCTGGTGCCTTCGCAGCTGAGCCATACCAAGCCAGGAACCCCTGTTTGGCCAGCTTGAAGATGGTCCTGCCATTCTCCGCTAGCATCTTCACCCAGGCGAAGCGGCCCATCATGGGGAAGTAGATCCCGCGGAAACACAGCCGCGCGATGAAGATATTGATTCGGTATCCCAGCGGCTGATCGTCCAAAGCATCGACCGCCTTTTCCAGCGCTGCGGCGCTGTAGGCTTCCGACCATGCATAATTCACCTCGGCGTGGGCTTCGTCGATGCTCATCTTCAGCGGCGTGTGCGCCATGGCAAACGGAATGAACTCCTGCCAGTGCTTTGGCCGTGTCAGCCTGCCAGAAGCTTCGAGACGTTTGTACAGCGGCGTTGCCGGCAATGGGGTGAGCAGTCCAAAAATCGGCAATCCCGGCGGCCAGGTCCGTATCTGCTCCAGAGTCCGCTCGGCGACCCCCACCGTGTCATTGTCCATGCCGAAAATGAATGAGGTGATGGCGTAAACGTTTCGCAGTGCTAATCTTTCGAGTACGGCTGCATATTCTCCCGGCTTGTTGAATCCTTTGTTTACATCCTTCAGGTTCGTGGGATCAATGGACTCCATGCCGATGAAAACCCATTTGCCGCCCGAGGCACCAATGAGGTCGATGAGTTCTTCATCGCGCAAGAGATTCGCGCTGATCTGCGCAACCCAGTTCACCTGCGCGCCCGCGGCAATAATGTCGCGCAGCAGCGACTTTGTGCGCTTCACGTTGATGGCAAAATTGTCATCAATGAAGAAGACGGCAATCTGGCCAAGCTCTTTCTTGGCCCGCGCTTTCAGCAACAGCAACTCGTTCACCACGCTCTCATTGGTGCGAAAACGGATGGAGTCGCCGAAGAATCCCGTGACGGTGCAGAACTCGCACCCGTACGGGCATCCGCGGCCTGACTCGACTGGGATAATGCGGAACGTTCCCCATCCTTCTCCCAGCTTCTTCAGCCATGGAGTCGCGGCTTTGGGTACCAAGTTGAATTGGTGAAGGTCGATGGTGTCCCAGGGAATGACCGGATATTGCTTAAGCGATGGTTTCCTCTCCTTCCCGGACGGATCCACGGGTGCGTACACGTCTTGCAATCGACCTCGTGCCGCGTCCTCGACGATCCGCGGCCAGGTTTCATCCGCCTCACCTAAGGCCACGGCATCGGCATGGCGCGCGCCGCCATTTCGTCCCAGAGCCTCGTCGGCCATCTCGGTGACGTGTGGTCCTCCCATCACAACCGGCACGCCCGCGGCGCGTACCGCATCGGCCATGCGATACGCCTTGGCAATCATCCTGGTCATGGCGCCGATGCCCACCAGTCCAATTTTCTGCTCCCGGACGTAGAGCGCAATGCCAGCTTCATCCATGGGTTGAGCATTGCCATCAATCAGCAGAACTTCGTGACCAGCGGGTGTCAGGGATTGCAGGAGGAACATCCAAAGGTGCGGCATAAAGTTGCGGGTTACACCGTTGTCCGGGTTGTATAGTAAGATTCTCATTGGTTTGTGTTCCTCAGCGTGCAGAGGTAGCGTGCAGAGCTGGTTCCCACCAAGCACACACTATAGTGCGTTCCCGTACGTCACTGTGTTCCATAACGCACACAATCCGAACCACAGTTCTATGCCGGACTGGGTCGACGAGAACCGCGTCCGGAAGCGCTCTTATGCTTCTGCTACCCGAATCCCCTAGTCCCAATACCTAAAGTGATGCTGCAACTGAAAAGTAACTGCGAATCCCGAAGTGCTTGGCTTGGGCGAAGCGCAACGAGCGAACGAAAACGGCAACGGATGATTCAGTGACGCGCAGAGCTGACTGAAAAGCTCCTTAAGCTCTGGCCCTTTCTTCAGAATGCCTGTGCAATTGTGCTGATAGGGCTGACACATCTTACATCCAGCAGCCGAAATTGGACAGCCGGATCGCCTGGGAGTCGCCTGGGAGCGAACCCATTTGGGTCATAGTCCCGGTACCTTCGGATGTTTTTATGCCCAGGCATCTGGCTTACAATAGGGGCACTGCAGTTAACGGGAAGGCCAGAGGCAGCATCTAATCCTTGAAAGTTCCGGTTTTGCCCGTTCATTGTTTAGGATTCAGTTTGTCCGTCACTCATTCCTGAGGACCGAGGTTGTCATGAAGATGATCCAAGCTGCTGCGATTTGCCTGCTTCTGACCCTGCTTTCTACCCACGCGGCCATGGCCATGCCACTGAACTCTTCGGCCCGCGCCGTCGTTCCCGGCGAGCTGCTCCAGCTCATTTCCGTGGACTACCGTGCGCTCAAGGATTCGCCAACCGCGATGGCCCTCAAGCAGCAGGTCCTGCCCGATAATCTCAAGCAGTTTGAAGGTTCCTTGAAGGGTATTGGCATCGATCCCGATAAAGACGTGGACACGCTCACTTTCGCCTCCTTCCGCAGCGGAAAACAAGGGGTCAGGGGCGTCGGAATTGCGTCCGGATCTTTTAACCTTAAGGCGGTGCTCAAGAAGATGAGACTCCAGAAATTCAAGCCGACGAAATATCGCAACTCTGATCTCTATCCCATGGACGGCGGAATGCTGATGAGTTTTCTCGATGACGGCACACTGCTGTTTGGCGAACCTTCAGCGGTGCGAAGTGCGCTGGACGTGCGCGATGGCCAAACTCTGAATGTCGATTCGAACGCGAGCATGGCCGACATGATGTCCGCGGTCGACTCCGAGCCGGTATGGAGCATTCTCGATCAGCAGGGCACGCAGAATATGATGCGCTCCGCCCTGGGAGACGCTTCCAAGATCGCTGACTACGACACGCTAAAGAAGCGTCTGCTGGGCTCGCGCTATACCATGAACTTCAACAGCGGCGTAAATTTCGACCTGGCCGTGGTTACCTCTGATTCGCTGACTGCGGCGACGCTATCGTCATTGGTGAAGGCGGGCATGCTCTATAAAAAGATGAATGCCACGGCGCCAGAGAAGCTGGCCATGGAAAATACCACCGTGGATTCTGACGGAGCCAATCTGCAAATCCATTTCAAGTCCAATGATCAGCAGTTCCAAGCCCTGATGCGCTCTGATTTGTTCGCCGCTGTGTCGCGCTAGGGATTTCTTTTCCCGGGGCTCTTATTTTTGGCAAACGGGAAACCGCGCGCCTATGAGCTCCCGACTAGCGGGTCAGTGGCTTCAGTATTTCATCCAAAAGATCGGGCTGCGCTGAAACCCGCTCCAGATGCGGATTCCTGTCGCCATCGCGATAGGGAACTGAATAGGTCCGGAAGAACTGGGCATTTTCCACCAGCAGGTCGACGGGTTGTCCATTGCTGTTCGCCGCCTTCAGCGCGGCATGCAGAACAGCAGGCGCCCATTTCCTGCCATTTACCGCCACCAGCTTCATACCTGATCCCACCCCGGCCTGATAGGCAGGCGAACCCACGATGACATCGTCGAGTTTGCCGTCCTCGGCGACGGTGAAGCCAAGCGAATACGAGAAATCAGTAAACTTCACCAGCTTTTCAAGGGCTTGACTAAACAGATTCGGGCGGTCGTTGTAAACCACCTTCCAGCCGCCACGCTCGATGCCGCCCAGAGGAGCGTGAGAAGTGGTCCCGCGAGTGCGCTCTTTCAGCAGAGTCGCCCAGTCGAAGGGTGTGACATCATTTAGGGTGCGCACCACATCGTCGAAGCTGTAGGGGACAACTCTCGGCGCACCGCTTTCGCCGCCGTGGAAGCGACGGCAGAGATCATCGAGCGAGCGCTGGCCGCGGCTGTTCTGACGAATGATCCCGTCTACTTCCAGCCAGATAAGCTCACCCTCGGGATAGTAATCGAGACTGCGGCGCCAGCTCTGCCATTGTGGTCCCATCAGGCGCAGGATTTGCACCGAACGCGCTGTATCCTCTAGCGGCCGCCACTGACGGCCTGTGCGGTGGTCGAGCGCGGCGGCGGTTGCGGCCAGCGCTTCGCGATACTGCTCGGCCGACCATAATCCGCTGCGCGCCGTGAGCATATTCCCCAGGTACTCCGTGAGCCCTTCGTAGACCCACAGCAGGTCGCCGATCATCGGCTCCTGATAGTTGCGCGTGGCCAGACCCGCGGGTCGCCGGTATTTTCCATTCCAGGAGTGCACGAATTCATGCGGCAGCAGGCCTGCGTAAAGCATGTGCAAATCAGGATCGAGCAACACACGCTCCCCGGCAACGCTGTCGTTGGATTCGTGATGCTCAAGTCCGTGTCCGCCCACCTGGTCGCTCAATGTGTAGAGGAAGTGATACTGCCGGTAATGACGCGCTCCGAACAGCGCTCCGGTCTCAGCCACCAGCTTCTGATACTCGGCCTGGGTTTCCGGCTTCATCGCCAGATCGCCCTCGCTGTCAGCGACTAGATCCATGATGTGCACCGGTGTTTCGCCCGGTTTGGTCAACTCGACGCGCCGATAATGAACTCCTGCGATCAAGGGAGAATCCACCAGCGTGGCAAGAGAAACGGTTGCGAACTCTACCTTATCGCCGGCGACGCGGGCTCCCGGCAGCGCGGTTCCAAAGCTCCATCCCGCAGGCAATGTCACGGAAGGCATAAATTCCACGGCATCCGAGCTCGCGCCTTGGGGATACAAAACAACTGCGTTCCAGTTTAAGTCGAGCAAATTCGAGGATGCCGCCGGCCCGCCCGCACCTGCGCTGTCATTGGAGGTGATGGCATCGAGCGAAACCTCGATTTCACTCACTCCCGCCGGAACGTTCACGTGGAACGCATACATGTCGATGGGATCGCGTTGCCACGCCAACGGTTGGCCTCCGCTCTCGATGCGAATACCGATGAGGCCGCCAATCGGTCCGCTGGGACGATGATTGCCGGGGATCCATTTGGGAAAGACCAGTGTCATCTCACCGCCCTTGGCCGGAATGTTCAAATGCGCGTGATAGATGTTGCGCGGAGCGTCGGTGAGATCTAGGTTGAGACGAATGGACTGCGCAGCCAGATGCGATCCGGTCAAACCCGGGAGGATCAGCAGGAGAACACAGATAGCACACAGAGCGAGACGCGAACGCACGAGATGCCTCCTGCGTGAAGCAAAGCGAAAAGCCTATCTGAACAGGATGCTATCGGCAAGGCTGGATTGCACCCAGAAGAAGGGGCAGATACAAACGATTCGCGGCGTCGGGTTCTGGCGTGAAGGCCGATTTGCCGCAAGCCTCGACGTAGAGTCCAGCCAGAGGGGAGGCTATGCTGGCAAACATAATTTGCTAAGCGTTGTCTGACGAGAGGTTGAAGGCCTTTTTGATGGTCCCGCGCTCTTTCTGAATTTTTTCCTGCAGAAGAGTAATTGCGTAAATCAATTGCTCCGGACGTGGGGGGCAACCGGGAACGTAAATATCGACTGGAATTACCTGGTTTACGCTCTGCACTAGCGCGTAATTCTGAAATACTCCGCCCGAGGTCGCGCAGGCTCCCATGGAGATCACCCACTTGGGTTCGGGCATCTGCTCCCAAAGCGTGCGGATCACTGGTGCCATTTTATTCGAGACGCGTCCGGCAATGATCATCAAATCGCTCTGCCGGGGCGAGGGCCGGAACACTTCTGCCCCAAAACGAGCAATATCGAAGCGCGACGCGCCCATCGACATCATTTCGATGGCGCAACAGGCCAATCCAAACGTCAAAGGCCAGATGGAACTCTTTCGCATCCAGTTGACGGCGGAATCCATCGTGGTGAGCACCACTCCCTCCGGCGTGGGATTGCCGAAAGTCAGGTCTTTGACCACCCGTTGGCCGTTCTCGACTTCAACGTAAGGGCCGAAATTTAATTCGCGGGCCATGCGGCTATTGTAAACCACCCGCATTTCTTCACGGTGTCGCGACAACCTTCCCGAACATCTGGCTCTTTTCCAGGTATTCGTGCGACGCACGGATCTCGCTCAGCGGAAAGACCCGATCTACCACCGGTTTCAGCCGCCCGGCAAAGACATGGCCGAGAACTTCACGCAACTCGCCCATCGTTCCCATATACGAGCCCAACAGTCTCAATTGCCGCGCGAACAGATGCCGCAGATCAATACCGACGCTCGGTCCAGTCGTCGCGCCGCAGGTCACCAGCGTACCGCTGCTCTTAAGCGACCTCACACTCTCATCCCAGGTCGCCGCCCCGACGTGCTCGATCACGATGTCCACTCCTTCTTGCTTTGTAATCTTTCGCACTTCGTCGGCTATCCTCTGTTTGTAATGGTTAACGCCGTGGTCTGCACCCAAGCCCCTCGCCTTGTCCAGCTTGGCTTCATCCCCGGCGGTGGTAATCACGCGGCAGTGAAACATCTTCGCAATCTGAATCGCCGCGATGCCAACTCCCGAACTCGCTCCGAGCACCAGGACCGTCTGTCCTGGCCGGACGCCGGCCAATCCCACCAGCATGTGCCAGGCTGTCAGAAATACCAGCGGCAGGCTTGCGGCCTGATTGAAATCAAGTCCATCAGGAATCGGAATCAGGTTCATCGAGGGCACCGCGATCAAATCGCAGTTTCCGCCATCGACTCCATTACCGAGAACGGTAAATTCGCGGCACTGGTTCTGCAGTCCTCGAAGGCATTTCGCGCAGTGTCCACAGAAATGCATGGGGGCTATCAGCACCCGCTGACCCGGTTGGAACCCGGCCACGTACTCTCCGATTTCGGCCACTTCGCCTGCGATGTCGCTGCCCAGAATGTGCGGCAGTTTCACGCCCGGAAGTCCTTTCCGCACCCAGATGTCCAAATGATTCAGCGCGCACGCTCGCACTCGCACCAGCACTTGGTCCTGGCGCGGTTTTGAATCCGGTACCTCTTCGTAGGTTAGAACCTCCGGACCACCGAATTGATGAATGCGAACCGCTTTCATGAGTGTCACTCCTGGTCTCGCCCGCGAAGGCGAATGCGGAATCAACCTAGCATAAACACAGTTTGCCGGTTAGGTTCGCCGCGGCGGCAGACACGCCCGCGAGGCAGCGCGTTCGTTGCTTGCCGAACTGGAAAAGGTTGCGACCGCCGAAGCCGCCTCAAAGAAATAACGCCGGTTCCCTACGCTCACGTGGAGCGAGCGACCGAAGAAGTATCGCCCCTTCATTACTCGCAACCCGACCGCTGTTGACCCTTGGTGACCGGCCGCTGTTGACTTGCCCTGTTCACCGATTGATAATCCAAAATGTGTAAGCGCCCCGATCCGCATGGATATCTACGAACAAATCGTCCAACTGCGGCGCGGAGGACGCCGCGGTGCCGTGGCCACCATTGTCAACGTGCGAGGTTCGATCCCTTCGTTTCGCACGGCCAAAATGTTGGTGCGCGACGATGGCTCCATTGTAGGGACCATCGGAGGGGGCTGCGTCGAGGCTGATGTCTGGCAGGCTGCCCGCGAGGTCATGGAATCCGAGAAGCCTCGAACCCTGACTTTCGACCTCAACCAAGATCCAAAGTACGACACCGGCCTCGTCTGTGGCGGCACGCTGGAAATCTTCATTGAACCGGTCCTACCTCCAGCATTACTTTATGTCTTCGGTGCAGGCCACGTCGCTATAAACCTTTGCCAAGTTGCCAGCAATGCAGGCTTCGATGTCATCGTGGCTGACGACCGCACCTCCTACGCCACCAAAGAACGTTTCCCCGCTGCCCGTGAAGTGCATGCGCTCGATTTCGACCAAGCGATGCAGAAGCTCGACCCTAACGAATCCTCCTACCTCGTCATCGTCACGCGCGGCCACCGCGACGATATGCGTATCCTGCGCTGGGCCCTCGAAACTCGCGCGCGCTACATCGGCATGATCGGGTCCAAGCGCAAAGTCATCGAAATTTTCAAGAGTCTCCGAGAGGAAGGCCTGCCAGCCCATCTTTTCGACCGGGTTCACGCCCCTATCGGACTCGATATCGGCGCCATCACGCCCGAAGAGATCGCGGTCGCGATCACCGCCGAGCTGATCGCCCTCCGCCGCCACGCCGTCGCAGCCGTACCTCACATGAGCTGGTTCAAGCGAACGCAGCAAGAGTCGCGCCCAGAGGCGGGCCTTGCCGCAGAAGCGCTGGAAGACGGCGAACCGAACCGCTGATGTTCAATTTTCAATTTCCGATTGCCAATTGCGTTCCCTTGGTTTCCAATCGGCAATTCGAAATAGGCCATCAACCATCCCCATGTCCCGCGCCCCCAGCTTCGCTGCTGTGATTCTCGCGGCAGGCGAGTCGACGCGTATGAGAACCGACAAATCTCTGTTGCCGTGGCCCCCGTCACCGGCGGGCCAATCGGAATCCAAAGACACATTTCTTTCAGCCGCCATCCACTCATTGACGTCAGCTGCGGATTTTGTCTTGGTTGTCGCGGGAAAAAACGAAGCTGCCCTGGCCCCGGTTATCTACGCGAATGGCGCTTCCATGGCCGTCAATCCCGATCCTGGCCGCGGCCAGTTCAGTTCGCTGCAGGTCGGGCTACGGGAAGTGCTCAATCGCGGCCGTGATGCTGCCATTGTCACGCTGGTAGACCGTCCTCCGGTGCGCACCACGACCATCGAGAACTTATGCGGCGCCTTTATGGCCGCGGCGGAAAATAAGCAGTGGGCAGTTATTCCGGAATATGGCGGCAAACATGGCCATCCCTTTCTTGCGGGTCGAGAGCTGATTGAAGCTTTCCTCCAGGCCCCTGCCACTTCGTCTGCCCGAGAGGTCGAACATCGAAACCAGCCACGCATTGCCTACCTCCCGGTCGACGACCCGTTCATCGCGCTGAACGTCGATACCCCCGAAGACTACGCCGCCCTGCTCGCGCATTGGCAAAGACAAAGCTAGAAACTGGCGGAACTTCGCACAAATATTACCCCGACCTGGTCCTCATAAATCATCTTCCATTCTGCGGTCTCGGCTAGAATATTGGCGGGCGCTGAGCCTGTCGGCAGCAGCACGCGGTGAATGTTGTAGTTCGTAAGCAGATCTTCCCACCCGGGCTCGACATTCACCAACTTCAAGTAAGACTTTAAGAATTCTTCTCCATAGAGATCGTGACGGTCATCCACCGCCACCAAGGTTTGCGGATATATCCGATAAATTAAATATCCGCCCCAGTAGTCCGGCCCCAGCACCGGTTCGCGCACGTCACTCTGTTCCAGAAACGTCACTGCTGCCACGGGAAAGCGCTGGCTGTCGAAATGCGCATTCATGAGTTGGGTGGATCGAATCTTGCCGCCGTTCGCCACCACCCCGAAAATGATGACGGACGCCACAACCGCCCAAAGGTGGCCCCGCAAGCTGGATTCGATTTCTCCCATCCGTCCCGAGAACGCCGCCAAGCCTGTGCCTACCCGGCGTACTCTCCAGGAAGCACCGCTTCTCTCCACTGAGCGCTTCATGGCGGCTGACAGCAG
>QIAN01000174.1 GCA_003225005.1 Acidobacteriota bacterium
CAGCCTGCGTCCCGTGGTCGATCCGCGTGAGCCTTCTTTGAGCGCTTCCGTAAGATCGATTCGCGAGGTTTCCAGCGCGGGCGCGAGACCAAACAGCATGCTCGTGGCGATGGACACGACAATGGAAAAGCCCATGACCCACGCGTTTATGGCAGGGTGGCTTCCGTGAATCAAACCGGTGGGACCGAACTGCACGTAAAGATGAAGTCCGTACCGCGCGAGCAGCGTTCCCGCGGCGCCGGCTATGGAGGCAAGCAGGAGGCTCTCGGTCAACAGCTGCCGGATCACGCGCACGCGCGACGCGCCCAACGCGGAGCGGATGCCCATCTCCCTGCGGCGCATCATCGCACGGGCGAGGAGAAGGTTGGAAACGTTGGCGCAGGCGATCAGCATCAGCGCGCCTACTGCGGCGATCAGCACTAGCAATGGCGTCTTCAAATCGCCTGCTTGCCTTTCTGCGAGCGGCTTCAGGTCGATGGAAAACCCGTGATCCATCGAAACCTGATTGGGATACTGTTCCACGAGGAGAGCAGCGATACGATGAAATTCATCGCGCGCCTCTTGGATGTTCCCGCCGGGTTTGAGCCGCCCGATCACGTCGATATTGTGCGGGCCTCGCGTGCCCGGTGCAGCTTCGGCGCGATCGAAAGCCAGCGGCATCCATAGGTCGGCGGTAATGCGATAATCGAGAATCGGCCGGATCACGCCGGCGACACGGTAGCTTTCGCTATTGATCTGAATGTTCTTTCCGACAATGGATCGATCACGGCCGTAGCGGCGCGTCCATAATCCTTCCGAGAGGATGGCGACGTGATCTCTGCCGAGCTGATCGTCATCGGAGGTGAACAGGCCGCCGAGAATCGGGACGACGCCCAGCATTGGAAACGCGCTGGCGGTGATCCGCTGTGCCGGAATGTCCTCCGGCTGCCCGTCGCCCGTCAACGTCGCAGCCGCGCCGGTTACCGCTGCGATTTGGCTGAAGCACGTGGCCTGGCGACGGAATTCCGCATAGTCCGCAGCCGTAGGCGAGATGCCGTGCAACGAATAGCGAGGCAGGGTCTCCTGTACGATGACGAGCCGGTCAGGCTCCGCGTAGGGCAACGGATGCAGCAGCACCGCATCGATTGCCGAAAAAATCGCGGTGTTGGCGCCAATGCCGAGGGCGAGGGTAACGATAGCGACGGTGTTGAATCCGGGCGACATGCGCAGCATGCGAGCGGCGAATCGCAAATCTTGCCACAACGTTTCCACAAAAGATTCCCAGGCGGCAGAGCAGGCGACTTCCTTCGTAACTTCGCGACCCCCGGGTTCTAAGCGCATAGCGCCAAGCGCATCCTTGCGGCTCATGCCGTGCTTCATCCTTTCTTCAGCCGCCACGTCGAGGAAACCGCGGAGCTCTTCATCCAAATCCGCTTCGACTCGTTGCTTTCGGAACAGCGATCGCAGTCCGTTTGATAGGTTTCGCAGCAGGGACGTGCACCCTCACTCGCAACGCAGAGCCACCATGGGATCGACTCGCATCGCTCGCCGCGCGGGGATGTAACAGGCGGCAAGCGCGACGAGCGCGAACAATAGCGGAATGACGGCGAACGTCAACGGATCATTAGGACCCACGGCATAAAGCAAGCTGCGCATGAACCGCGTAAGGGCCAACGAGGCACCGATGCCAACGAAAACGCCGGTCGCTGCGATCTTTAGGCCCGAGCCGATGACCATCCGCAACACATCCTGCTGCCGCGCACCTAAAGCCATCCGCACACCAAACTCGTGGGTGCGCTGGCTGACGGCATAGGCAATCATTCCAAAGATGCCGATGGCAGATAACAGTAGGGCCAAACTGGCGAACGATCCGACCAGAACGAGACTGAGCCGTCGCGGCGCGAGTGCTCGGAATAACGCATCGTTCATTGTCTGCATGGCCTCAATCGGTTGGTCCGAACGAAGCGAGTGGACAAGTGCGCGAACTGTTCCTGCGGTTGAGGTCGGTGGGCCAATGGTTCTAACGAATAGATCAAAACCCGCAAAGGCATGGTTCGTTTCGTCCTGCAGATAAGGTGTGTAGAGAGCTGGTCCAGCCGGCCGGTCGAGCCCCCTCTGTTTTACATCTGCGACGACCCCGACTACCTCCCGAAAGCGTGGAGCACCTGCGATGTTTCGGCCTGCTCCGACATAATCCACTCCAATCTGCGCACCGATCGGATTGTGCCCTGGCCAGTAAGATTCCGCTAATGCTTGATTGACGATCACGACGGCAGGTGAGTTCGCATCATCGTGCGTTGTGAAGAACCGTCCTTTTACGAGGCGGGCACCAATCGCTTTGAAGAAATCTGAGCTGATCCAGCAAGCCTCCACACTCGGGACGTTCAATGAGTCATTCAGCCGGTCACTAAAGACCAGCGTGGCTGTGGGCGCATATACGCCTGGTATGCACTTGCCTAGCGCTGCTGCTCTCACTCCCGGAAGTTCGGATGTCCGCTCGACCAGCTCAGGGAAGAAGACTCGACCGGCGCGCCAGTCGCTATTGCGCAAGTACGCTGCCAGCAAGTGGTCGGGGCGGAAGCCAGGGTCAAGATGTTCTGCTTGCCGGAAGCTTCGCAGGAGCAATCCGGCTGCCACGGACAGCACAACCGCCAGGGAAATTTCCGAAACCAGCAATAAACGTGAACGCGGCCCTCCAACGCTTCCGACTTCGTGCCGCCCTGCCTTCAGTCTGGCGATCAGATCAACTCTCGAGAACGCGGTGGATGGCGCTAGGGCAACAAGCAAACCTGTGAGGACGGTGATGGACAAAGCGAAACCCAAGGCGTAAACGTCGACTCCGATGGACGCACTTCGCGGAAGGCTGCTTATGCGGTCGAACAATCTGACACTGCCCACCGCAAGCACAAGCCCGGCAACGCCGCCGAGAGTTGCGAGAATCAGGTTTTCCGTGACGAATTGCCTCACCAGGCGGCCTTTGCCTGCTCCCAGGCTAACGCGTAACGCAATTTCCG
>QIAN01000177.1 GCA_003225005.1 Acidobacteriota bacterium
GCAGCGAAGAACCGGTACGTTATCTGGAGACGTTCGAGCCCGAACGGGTGTGCCGCGAGGGGTTCACTTGGCTCAGCGAAGAATCGCAGCGGCGTTTCGCCAAGCGTTTCCTCGATGTCGACGCCAGAGGCCAACACGAGCTCGTTCAGACAATCAGCGACGCCCGACCGGATAGGTCTGAGACTCATACAGGCACGCGCCTGTTCGATTTCCTCAAGGAGGAGACCATCCGCGGGTTCTACACGTCGCGCATCGGGCTCAAAGAGCTAGACCATAAAGGAAACTCCTTCTACGGCCGGTCGCCCGGCTGCGGACTGCCCGCTGGGGACCTCGTGGGGACAAGAAACGAGTGTTTGGGGATGGTCCGGAAGCTGTTAACTGACGCCAGAGAAACGAGTTAGGTAACTTAAACCTCGCTGTTAACAGCCGAATGCTCTACCGTTGAGCTACCGGGGGTCGCACAACACATTTGTTTTCATTCTAATACAGCGATCGAAATGATGCCACCTCAATTCTTGGGATCGCGAAGGCGTTGGAACATTGGGGACATGAACTGATACGACCCGGCAATTTAGCCAAAGGATTGTCCGGCTGCGAACCGAAGACATTTTTCAACGAAGGCTGCCGAGCGCGGGCGGTTGCAACGCCTGCGTGTCGCGCAAGGCCGGTAATAATCAACAATCCACCCAGAACCCGGTCGTTCACTTCCCACAATCCCGTTCTGGCCAACTTTCGAGTAGCCTACCGCTCGAGCGCTATCGCGTAATCTCTCGAATGGAACTTTTTGCCGGAGGATGGGATTCCCACACTCTATAACTGGACGAAGTCGGCCACCGCTCGAAACACAGATGTCGTCCAATTCAACAAATCCATCAGCCTATTCCCCAAAGAGCTTCATGTTGCTTGCACAGAATAGCCGAGCATCATCCGACAACCGCATGTCCTCGCTCGCCTGTGTCCAAAATTGCCGAGCTGCGTCGCGTGCATCGTCCCAAACATCCAACGTATTCGCAGTGGCGTGCGGCAGCATAAACTCGCGCGGTGGTACTTGGCCATCGCCCGTGGGTGCATACAGCATTGAGACTTGGTCGAATGCCGGAGCTAGGCGCAAACGAGAGCCTTCTGCAAAGAACAGGATGATCTAAGGCTACCGCCCCGATTATCGGACTGGTCTGATCATCACATTTTGCTCGCGATGTCTCGACGGGGAGAAGACTTACCGGGCAATTTGGTTATTGGCGAAGAATCATTCGCTCGATCGCAGGTACTTGAGCCTGTTTCCAGAAGCCGCGACGATTACCCGGCTCTTGCAGAGGCAACCATTGCAGGTCATCCTCCGGGTTCCCCGGCAGGGGGAGAGCGGCCGAAATTCGGCGCGCTAGTTGGCAACCAGCATATGCTCGTCAAAGCCGCCTGGCATCTTCATCACTCAAAACGCCTTGAATCGGGGACATGGCCGCCAGGCGCTGGTGCGATCTGCTGATCCTAGAGGGAATTGCGTTGCAAGTCGTAGCGTCACATTGCTCGGTCTCATTGTTCCCTGGTTTGTGCCGGAAACTGTAGGCAAGGCCTTGCCAACATACTGAAGATCGAACTCAGATCATGTCACTCCCTGAACCAGGAAATTCACTTTTTTAAGTCGGCGCTTTAGCCCGATAAGGGCTTGAGACTCCACTTGGAGCTTTCCTCGTTCACGCTATCCACGCCGCAATTCGCAATCTGCGGTAGTCCAGCTCCCAACTTCCATTCTTAAACAACTCAACCCTGCACTGCCGTTCGACCTCTCGAATCCATCGCTGCGCATTCTCTTCACCCATCTTTTCAAGGAACGTCTGCCGAAACAAGCGAATCCAGTTTTCCAGTCCGCGTTCTCCCTCTTCCAGCGTCGTCGGCCGATCGAACAGCGAGGCCTCACGCACTTCCAATCCATGCCTCTCTAGCAGGTCCGCGTATTCCCCAACGCTCGGGTAAAACCACGGGCTCACTCCGTCGGGTTCCCGCATCCCCAGGGCCGAGAATGACCTGTGAAACCCCTCCACCAACCTTTGGATGTTTCCCTTGCCCCCAAACTCAGCCACGAATCGTCCGCCGGGTTTCAGCGCGTGGGCTACTCCTGAGATCACTTGCTTCGCCTGCGGAATCCAGTGCAACACGGCATTCGAAAAAACGGCATCGAACTCCGCGTTGAATCGAAGCTCCCTCGCATCCACTGCCTCAAACTTCAGCGCCGGGAATTTTCTTCTGGCCTGCGAAATCATCTCCTCCGACCGGTCAACTCCCAGTACTTCTACGCCCCTTTCGGCAATTTCCGCCGTCAACGCTCCCGTCCCGCAGCCCAAGTCCAGAATCCGCTCGCCTGCTTGTGGCGCCAACAGTTCCACCAATCCCTTTGCCTTCTCGTACACAAATGCATGTTTCGCGTCGTATTGCGCCGCATTCCACTGATTCGTCATGTCCCCCTCAATTTGTACCTGCACAGCGACGACTTACTGTAAGACGAATTCCAGATTTGCTACGGTCGATAGTAATGCCTCCGGGTTGCCAGATTGCTCCCGATAAATGCGCACCTCGTGATGGCCGGCGATTCGGGAGTAATCCAGTTGGGCATCATGTGGATAGTAACGGGAAGTCGGCATCGCGTCAGGAAATCAAGCCGTCCAGAATCGTTGCCTCCGCCGCAACTCTCCTTGGGAATGTAATGGCGCCACTGATGGCTCTAACCTCTGGGACCAGACTCGGCCGTAATGAGATTGTCTCCCCGCTCGGTGGGGGACAGCATGGGCGAGGTCTGTCGCGCCCGCGATCCGCGCCTCAATCTTGAAGTAACGATCAAGGTCTTTGTCTTTGGCGCCATCGCTTTTGGACGATCGGCAATGCCTGCACTGCTTCAGCCGCTGTTAGGCTGCGCTGCGAAGAAGGCTATCGTGAGGAAGGTGCAAAACGAGCCGTTCGTGTCTCACGAATGAGGCACTTACCCTCGCGTTTGACCATGACCTAGAAGGCATGACCATCAGGTTCCACCGAGGAGCTGTAGTACTGGGCGTCAATGAAAGCGACCTCTGGGTTGAGGAAGCTGACGTTCTCGACTTCAAGCCGGAAGCGGCGGTTCGGATCGGACGGAAGATTCAATTCCTTTTCGATCGCTGCATGTCCTCGCGACATCTTGCGCGTTGTCAATCGCCAAATTTCGGCGTCCTCTGTGTAGAACGCCGCCCGAGCGCGTCCGTCGCCCCGCTGCCTCGCCTCCGAGTAAGCTGCAAGCTGTGCTTTGATTGCCGTTTCGTCCCGGGAACTGACCGATTGAGCCTGCGCCACAAAAGTGGCCGCCAGGACGAAGACAACTGCCGAACAGCAACGGTTCATGATCATCTCCATCGTCAGGCCGCCTACCATATGTTTGGGCTGACCTGGATGCGACCGGCCGTGGGCAGCATAAATATTGTTCAGGCCGACCCGAGCAAACCTCCATGGCGAACGGGTGCCTAAGACATGTCATCTGCATCCGGTCGAGCAATCCGGAAGTGATCAGACTACTTTTTGAATTAGTAACGACGAACGCGCATGCTGTTAGAGATGTCAGTCCCTCGAAGCAGACTTCACAGACTAATCACGCCGTGGAAGCCGAATAGCGGTGGCCGACAAATACGGACAAAATCGTCGAATCAGCTGGCGATTCGGGGTGCCGACATTGGTGCCGCTATGTGTACGTATAGCCGCTTTGCACCTAGCAAGCAAGAGGACAGGTGGTGTGTCACTACTATCCTCACCATGCCCACGCGTAGGCCTCGACTCGTGGGTCAGCTCCTGCACTCAGCACGCCGGTCTTCGCATCGATGATGATCGCGGCGCTGGACGCCAGGGACCAAGGTGGTGCGACACGCAACTTGTGACCGCGCGCAATGAGTTCCTTTTGCGTCGTTTCGGGGATGCGATCCTCCACCGCCATGGCGCCCGGAACCATTGTGTGCGGAAACGGCGAAGATGGAAAGCTGCTAGTGGACCACCGTGGAGCTTCGATTGCTTGCTGGACGTTCATGCCAAAATCGATCACGTTGACCAATGTCTGCATGGTGACCATCACCTGGTCGTCGCCGCCAGGACTTCCGGTAATCATCAACGGCTGGCCATCTTTCATCACTAGCGTACTCTGTAACGTGCTCCGGGGACGTTTTCCGGGCTCAAGCGCGTTGGCCTCACCTCGAACCAACGAGTAATAGTCGCCACGGCAGTTGAAGATGATTCCCGTATTTCCCATCACGACTCCCGTTCCGAAGACGCTATGAAGGCTGGGCTCAAAGCTGACCATGTTGCGGTCTTTGTCGACGATGGCGATGTAGCTCGTGTCGCCCTTGAAGTCCGCGTCACCGTCGAGAACGACATGCCAGGGCCGCTCCGCGGCGCCAGCGCGAACCGGGCCGCAGTTCCAACGAAGCTTTTGCAGGATCGATGAGCTTTCTGCGTTCCCGTGCGTAGTCCTTCGACAGCAATCCGTCGTAGGGAATTTTGATGAAGTCCATGTCGCCGAGAAACTTTTCGCGATCAGCCATGGCCAGTTTCATGATCTCGACACTGGTAGAGATGAAGTCGGCGCTGTTATGGCCAAGCGCTTTCAGATCGTACCCCTCCAGCAGGTTTAGCGCGATCAACTCGGTCGGTCCCTGACTGGCGGAGGGATTCTTATAAACCTGATAGCCACGGTAGTCGGTGGAGACTGGAGTTTCCACTTTCGCGGTGTACTCCGCAAAGTCCTCGTAGCGGAACAAGCCGCCGCTGGCTTCTGAGAAGGCCGCCATCTCGCGTGCAATGTCACCTTTGTAGAAGCGATCGCGGGCCGCTTTCAGTGCCTCGTGCCGTCCTTTTGCCTTATATGCTCTTTCCGCTTCGACCAGCTTTTTCAGGGTGCGAGCGAGATCAGGATTCTTGAAGATCTCACCTGCCTTCGGCGCCTCACCATTCGGCTTATAGATTTTAATGGTCGAGGAGTACTTGAGTATCTTTTGGGTGCCTGCAATCATGCGGGCGCGCCCTTCACTCAAGGGAAATCCGTTTTCCGCAAGGTCGATGGCCGGCTGGAGCACCTGCTCGAAGCTCATTGTTCCCCAGCGGTCTAGCAGTATGTACCATGCGTCCACCACGCCAGGAAGTCCGCCCGACAGCAGCCCATCGCTGACCGGAATCTTGCCGCCGTTGTTCTTCTCGTACCACTCGATGGTCGCCAGCTTGGGAGCGCGCGGCTCCGCGTTGAGGGAAAGCACTTTTTTCTCTCGCGCATCGTAAACGAGCACAACGGCGTCACTGCCAACGCCATTGAGGGCAAAGTCGGTCACCGCGAGTGCCGCTTGGCCGCCAACGACTGCATCGAACGCGTTGCCGCCCGTCTGCAGGATGCGGCTGGCCGCCTCTGTCGCTTCCGCCTTCATCGACGACACTGCCGCCTGTCGACCTCGAATGACCGGGCGCATCGTGCGGGGTAAAGGGGTGTCTGGGCCTTGGGCGATGGCATTGGCGGCAAAGCCCAAGGAGGCGATCAACATGCACGTAACAAGCGTTTTTTTCGAAACTCTCATGAGTGCCTCCCTGACTAAAAAGCGCTAGGCCAACGAAAACCCTTGATTCGTCTTCGTCCGTGCGTCTTGCATTCTACACCGCCTAAGAACCTTGGTTTTACGAGACACAATGTTTGATTGAGCTGAAACCGCTGTTTCCAGCCAAGTGGATTATCTCGGAATTGTCTATTAGCGTGATTCGGGCGCAATCCTGGGAGGGCGCAGCTAATCGCCCGCCACGGAGGCCACTTCTACGTGTAGCCGACTAACCGACGGTGCTGACGGTGAACCGAACTTGACCCGACGAGAGCATCAGGCGTACGGTCGTGCGCAAAGACAAGGCTTGAATCCGAATCCTAGCTATAGCTAAAGGAGGCGTATGCGTAGGACCTCAGCCACACTCATGGACCTATTGTGTTTCGCAACGCTTTCGCTCCAAGCAGGGCTCGCGGTCGCTCCGTAGGCCCCGAGCGACGCCCAAAGTCCGACTCAGGCCGAACAAGAGGTAATCAAGGCGAACGAGGAACTCGATGACGCAACGAGGCGAAACGATGCGGACGCCTGGCGCGTATTTACGCGGACTCGCGTTCTTGCCGGGTAGCGTTCGGTCCTGGGTTCCACTCCATAGAGGATAGCCGTGAGTATGAAGAAGAGCATTTTTCGTCGCATCAGGTACTGGATCACTCGGGTGACCCTAGCGAACGGCTCTTAGAAACGTCAGCAAGTCCGCCATCTGGCTGATGCTGATCTGCTTCTCCAAACCTTCTGGCATCATAGAGACCTTGCTGACGCGCATGGTTTTGATGTCCTGGCGAGCAATGACGGTCTCCCTCCCTTGCTCCTGCTTTAGAGTGATCGTCGCTG
>QIAN01000176.1 GCA_003225005.1 Acidobacteriota bacterium
GGTAGTTTGCGGTTGGTAGGAGCAAGACTTTGAGCGGAGATCGGAAGCGGAGAGGCTTGTTTGGGGGAAGAAGAGCGCAGCACTCCGGCAGGTGGCGAAGCGCACCGACAGAGGGGGCTTGGATTTGTCGTTTCATGCGGCGGCTTCGGCGAGAAAGGGTGGAGAACGGAGTTGGAGTTGGGCAGCGGTAAGTCTCTCGATGACCACCATCTTTCCGCCACATTTGGGACAGAGCCAAAGTGGGTTCGGTTCCTGGGCAGGGGAGGCTTCTGGTTCGGTCTGCGATGGCTGTACTGCTCCGAGTAGTTGAAAACAGAGCGGGAGGAGAGTGGCGCGCCGCCGGTTGGCGAGGAAGCCAAAGTGGCGAATGCGGACGAAGCCTTTGGGAAGCAGATGCAACAGGAAGCGGCGCAGGAACTCATCGAGGGATAGGGGCATCAGTTTCTGTTGATTGTTATGAGCGGAGTCGCGCCAACGAAAGGTGACCTGGTCATCGACCAAGGAAACGAGTCGATGGTTGGAGATGGCGACGCGATGGGTGTAGTGGCCTAAGTATCGCACCGCCTGCTCCGCATCTCCGAAGGGGGGTTTGGAGTAGACGTGCCAGTGGTGTCGGTATAGGGTTCGCAACCAAGCGGAGAAGGCTTTGGGGTGAGCGAGGGGCTTCAGAGTGCCATGAAAGCCAATCTTTCCCTGACGGAAGTTGCGTTTCAAAGCGATGACAAACTTGCGGCGAAAGATCTTTCGAAGCACCGGGATGGGAAGAAAGAAGCGAGCGTGCGAGGAAACCCAAACCGAGTGATCGGGCGACAATCCGCCGGCGGGCACCACACAATGGGCATGGGGGTGATGTTCGAGTTTCTGATTCCAGGTGTGGAGCACGCTAAAGAAGCCGATCTCGGCGCCGAGATGTTTGGGATCGCGAGCGACTTCGAGGAGGGTTTCGGCGCAGCTTTGCAGCAACAGATGGTACAGGACTTTCTTGTTTTGCAAAGCGAGCGGCGCCAGCTCATGAGGTAGGGTGAAGACAACATGGACGTAGCGCGTAGGAAGAAGTTCCTGACGACGCGCTTCGAGCCAACGGTCGCGGGTGTTGGCTTGACACTTCGGGCAGTGCCGATTACGGCAGCTGTTGTAGGAGATGGCCGGACGGTACCCGCAGTCGGTGCACTCATCGAGATGCCCGCCCAAGGCGGCGGTGCGACAGCGCGCGATGGCCCGCAGCACTTTGAGGTGTTGCCAGGTGATCCACTTGCGGCTTCGTTCGATGAAGGCGCGTCCCGCGGCGCGAACCAGATCGGCCACCTCGAGGGGTGGCCGGTTCATCTATTCGCTCTGCGGTGACTTATCTTTCAGCTTGAGCGAGTCCAGAGGACTCGCGGTTGCGTTGAGGTGCCGTTGTGAGAGATGGAGATAGATCGTGGTCGCACTGGCTCAGAAGGGCAGCGTAGGAATCGAGGTGCTCACTGAGCAGTCCTCGGTGCAAACGTTCGATGGTGCGTGAATCTTTAAACAACGGGTGCATGGAATTTCCTCCTGGCCATCAGCATGACAGGAGGAAAAGGCTGGGAAACTATGCCTCGTATTTTGCGTCAGAACCCTTGCAGAATCGGTGGGAATCAATTCAGGAAGCATAGTCCGGGATGATGCATAGTGGCGCAGCGTGTGCGGATGAACCCGGTTCTGCAGGCCCGCCCGCTGAGCGGCACGTTGGCAGGCATACCGCACGGCTCGGGGAGTGATGGGACGATTGGAGGTGTGCCGGGACCCGCCCGGGAATAACCAGTCTGTGGGTTTGCGCTTCAGGCCACGCCAGTAGTCGCGCAAGGCTTCCAGCAGCGTGGGACTGAGCATGACATCGCGGTCCTGACGCCCCTTCCCGCCGCGGATGTGGATGACCATGCGCCGACTGTCGATATCGGGGATTTGCAAGCGAGTCAACTCGGACCGCCGTACCCCGGTGCCATACAGCGTCATCAATACCATGCGATGAAACTGAGTCTGGGACGAGTCGATGAGGTGGGCAACTTCTTCCGGGCTCAAGATGCTGGGCAGGTGTCGCGTTTTCTTCGGATACGGTGTATCGGCCACGCTCCAGACTTTCTGAATCGTCCGCGTGTAGAAGAACCGCAGAGCCGCGAGTCGTTGTGTAACGGTGGACGCGGCTAGCTTTCTCTCACGGAACAGATACGCTTGGTACTCGCGGATGTGCTCCGGAGCGAGCTGATCCGGAGGGCGCCGGAAATAACGCGCGAAATCCTCCACCGTCTGGAGGTAGCAGTTTATGGTAGTCTGAGCGTAATTACGACGCTCGAGTTCTTCGAGCATCATTTTGCGAAGGTGGGTCATAGGTTAGCTCCTTATGACCCAACCTTATTCCTTCACAAACCCCGCCGACACCTAGCACGCGAATGCGTCTGCCGCGAAGCGGCTTCGTCCAAACGGGCTTCGAGGAGATCGCTTCCTGCGCGTCCTTTTTTCGCCTGACCTGTTCTCGGTACATGTCCTCGAAGCCGACTTCGGGGAACCTTCGTGTCTCGTCCGGCCTGGCCAATCGTTCATTTGCGGCAAAAGACGCCTGTGGGTGGCCCGCCGTACGGCTCGAACAGACGGTCTTTAAGACCCCCTTTTTGGGGGTACCCTTTTAGTTTCCAGTGCTCCCCTAGAAACCGCAAAGTACCAATTTGCTGCCGAGTTCAAGGGGAAAACCGTGCTTGGCCGTACGCAAGGCGGGTGGTCGCGCTACATTGGAGAAGGGAGCGTTTGTTTACCAGTCGACATCGTTACCAGCAAACTGCGGCGGCAACTTCTTTGGCATGGTGCGCCTAGGTTGCATGCAAATCTTGCTGAGGCATTTATCAGCATCTATTCGCAGCGCAGCGCTACCATTGGATCGACTCTGGCGGCACGACGTGCAGGGATGTAGCAGGCCAGCAGTGCCACGGCAGCCAGGATCGCGGAAACGCCGACGAACGTCACCGGATCAGTGGGACGGACCTCAAACAGCAGGCTTGATAAAAAGCGCGTGACGGCTAGCCCGCCGGCACAACCCACTGCCACCCCCAACGCCGCCAGCATCAAACCGTGCCGGATCACCAGAGCCGTCACATTTCGACCGTTCGCGCCCAAAGCCATCCGAATCCCGATCTCCTGCGTCCTCTGCGTTACCGCATAGGAGATGACGCTGTAGATTCCTACCGAGGCGAGCACGAGGGCCAGAGCGGCAAACGTTCCCAGCAACAACATGACGGTCTGCCCCTGAAGAATTGGCCCCGCGACAATCTCCTTCATCGTACTGATGTCGGCCAGAGGCAGATCCTTATCTAGGGCAGTAACTTCACGGCGGACGGCATCGAACACCGCGGTGGGGTCCGAGTTGGTTCGGATCATAATGTTGCGGGGATCGAGTTGCCACGGATACTGCGTATATGGAACGTAGAGCTCTGCCTTGGCGGCTTCATATTGACCTCTGCTCATTACGTTTCCCGCGACTCCGACCACGGAAAGCCATTGAGCCTTTGGATTTTCAGTATCTGTTTTCAGGCGCTTCCCGAGGGGATCTCTTCCCGGCCAGTACTCGCGTGCCAGTTCCTCGCTGACGATGACAACCGGCTGCGAGCTTGTCGTATCGGCATCCGTAAAGACTCGTCCCTCGCGCAACGGAATGCCCATAGTGCGAAAGTAGTGAGGGGCGACTACCACGTAGTTCGCGTCAGGTATTTCGCCAGCCGGCGGATTGGGCTGATCAGCAGTTACGAAACCCATGCCAGCCCAGTCATTCATAGGCACGCCACGGGAGACGCTCGCAGCCTCCACTCCCGGGAGCGACTCGATCCTAGCCAACAGCTGCTGAAAAAACTCCGCCTGCCGGCTCTGGTCTTTATATCGGGGATCTTCCAGCGGCACTCTCAGGGTCAGGAGGTTATCCGCATTAAATCCAACGTCGACACGGCGAAGATTCACCAGCGTCTTAATCATCAGACCAGCTCCCACCAGTAGCGCCAGTGCGAATGCAAATTCGGAAACCACAAGCACATCGCGCAGCCGTCGGCTTCGAGTGCTTCTGGTGGGCCCTCTGCCGGCCTCCTTCAGCGCATCGGGCTTTGAGGCGCTCAACGCCGGGACCAAGCCGAACCCAATGCCAGTTCCCAGCGCGACGAGAAAACAAAAGAACAGCACTACGCCGTTGATTCCGCCGCCTTCAATGTTTGGCGTTCCCGGCGGAGACACTTTCATCAATATCTCCGAGCCCCAGTAAGCGAGTGGGAGGCCCACCCCCGCGCCCAGAAGCGAAAGTAGCGTGCTCTCGACGAGGAGCTGCCGCGCAATCCCGAGACGAGTTGCACCGAGCGCACTGCGAACGGCAATTTCTCTTTGACGGCCAGTCGCTCGCACCAGTTGCAGATTGGCCACGTTGGCGCACGCGATCAACAACACGAGGGCCACGGCGCCAAACAGAACCAATAGGGCCGGCCGAGTGTACTCCACCACCTGATCGTGCAAACCGACCACTGCTACTCCCCAACCTTTGGACTCGGGGAATTGCTGCTCGATGCCCTTGGCGATCGTATCCATTTCCGCCTGTGCCTGGGCCAGCGTTACTCCGGGTTTAAGCCGAGCCACGACATGATACGCATGACGAGTACGTTCCGCTGGCTGAAGATCCAATCCTGACGCCCATACCCGGACGTTCGTCGTGTACGGCGCGGCGTAATCGTCAGAGAAACTTGCCGGCATGATGCCGACGACTGTGTAGCTCTCTCCGTTCAGCGAAATCTGTTTTCCCACCAGAGCGGGATCGCCTCCGTAGTGTTGCTGCCAAAGTCCGTAACTCAAGACAGCTACCGGAGAGCTCCCCGGCTTGTCTTCCTGGGGCAAGAAAACGCGCCCTCGCAGCGGCTGTACACCGAGTACTGAGAACAAACTGCTGGTGACTCGCTGAGCGGGAATCTCCTGCGGTGTTCCGCTTCCAGCTAGGCTGAAGGAGATGGCGTCGAATGCTGCCAGATCACTGAACACATGGTTCTGCTGGCGCCAGTCGAGATAGTTGGCCCCGGAGACTATGTTCTCGAACCAGCCGCGGTGCGGATTCTGCTCCCACACCATCACCAGGCGGTTCGCCTCCTTATAGGGAAGCGGTTTCAAGAGGACGGCGTCGATCGCGCTGAAGACAGTTGTGTTGGCTCCAATGCCCAACGCCAGGGTAACCACGGCGACGGCGGTGAAGCCAAGGTTCTTGCGCAGTTGTCTTCGTGCGTAGCAAACGTCTTGGAGGAGTCCGGTCATCTCAGTTTCGCTCCCTTACTCATACCGCAGAGCCACCATGGGATCCACCTTTGCTGCGCGGCGCGCAGGGATGTAAGTCGCCAACAGTCCTACGAGGAAAAGTAGCAACACCACGCCGACGAAAGTGACAGGGTCATTGGAGCGAATCTGGTAGAGCCAGCTCGCGACAAGTCGGGTCAATATATAAGCCAGCGCGAATCCGGAAACCGTGCCCGCCAAGATCAGCGCCAGAGATCGTTTCAAGACGAGCTTGAGCACTTCACTCTGGTCGGCCCCGATTGCCATTCGTATGCCAATCTCATGCGTGCGGCCTGCCACGGAATAGGAGATCACGCTGTAAATCCCGATTCCCGCAAGTGCCAGGGCTAAACCCGCAAATAGCCCGAGCAGAACGGTGCGGAAGCGAGGCTGGGAGATGGAGTCCGAAACGACTTGTTCCATAGTGCGGACATTGGACACGGGCAGATCAGGATCCGCGTCGAGAATAGCACCGCGCGCGGCATTAGCAAGCGGTGTGGGGTCGGAAGGCGAGCGCAAAGCCAGCGCAAGCGCCTGCCGGAAGGGAGCCTGCGAATAAGGAATGTAGACTTCTTCCCGCACCTCGGCATCCACGCCGAATTCCTTGGTGTCTCCCACCACGCCGACGATCCGGCCGGAGAAACCGTTCCATCCGAGAGTGGCGCGTCTTCCAGTAGGGTCCTCGTGTAGCAACCTTCGCGCTAGGGCCTCATTGACAAGAAGAACATTAGGAGATGCGCTGCTGTCCTGCGATGTGATGAGGCGGCCTCGTTCGAGTGGAATGCCCATCGTCTTGAAGTATTGGGGAGTGACCGCGCGAACCTCGGTGCTAGTAGAGTGCTCCGCCACCTTGAGCTCTTCGCCCTCGATTTCGATTGCAGAGTTGAAGTTCCCTCCTGCAAGCGGGAGCAAGGTGGTGGCAGCCGCAGACTTCACGTCGGGAAGCACGTCGAGCCGATCGATGATCTGCTGGATTGTGACTTTCCGCTGCTCGCCCTGGCGATATTTGCTCTCAGGAAGAGAAAGCTCCATGGTCAGGACATGGTCGGGGTTGAAGCCCAACGAAGTGTTCTCAAGCCGTAAGAAGCTTCGGATCATGAGACCAGCACCCGCCAGCAGCACAACAGACAGGGCAACTTCCGAAACGACCAACAGCCCTCGAGCACGGCGGTGTCCAAGTCCTTCTGCCGAACCACGGCTGCCTTCTTTCAAGGATTCAGTCAAATCGGTCCTTGATGTCTGGAGCGCGGGTGCAAGACCAAAGATTACCGCGGTGACGAACGCAACCACAGTGGTGAAACCTAGAACCCAGCCGTCGATCCTAACGTACTCAACTCGAGGGAAGTTTTCTGGAGCAACTACTCTGAGTACCTTGAGACCCCAGCCTGCTAGGAGGACACCGAGCGCTCCACCGCTAATCCCTAACAGCAGGCTCTCCACAATCAGTTGGCGGATTACACGAAGGCGGCTCGCTCCAAGCGCTGTGCGCACGGCGATCTCTTTCTTCCGTTGGGCCGCACGAGCCAACAAAAGATTAGCGACGTTGGCACAACCAATGAGCAGCACGAATGCCACGGCCCCGAGCAAGACGAACAGGACAGGCTCAAGCCCGCTCGCAATCTGCGTACTCAATGGAACCAGCAGCACCTCTGAACCGATTAATTGATTGGGATATTGCTTCACCAAGCGTTGCTCAATGGTGTCCATGTCCGACACGGCCTGCTGCATCGTCACATTCTGTTTCAAGCGCGCAATCACAGATAGATAATGGTCCGAGCGTACAGCCCATGTCTCCGCGTCCAGCGCCAGAGGGACCCAGAGCCGGGCAGGTGGCGACGTGTAAATCTTCAGCACTGTCCCGGTGTCTCCGGGAAAGACGAAGCCGGGAGGCATCACTCCGATCACAGTACAGGCTCTTCCATTCACTGTAATCGACTTGCCCACGATGTCGGGCTTTCCGCCAAACCGCTCTTCCCAGAGTCCGTAGCTCAAGATTACAACTCGATCATGTCCAGGCTGCTCTTCCTCCGTGACAAAGGTCCGGCCCAGGAGTGGGGCTGTGCCGAGTAGAGGGAATAGGTCTGCCGTAACTGCTGAAACTGCGACACGCTCGGGCCTCTGGTCACCAGTGAGGTTGTATTCCCCGCCACCGTACGCAGCCATCCGTGAAAACACATCATTCTGAGCATGCCAGTCGAGGTAATTCGCGGCAGCAGGAGCGTTCTGGTCATGGCCCATTTTGCGGTTTCGCTCAAAGAGCATGACTAGCTGCTCCGGATTCGGAAACGGGGGTGGGCGTAAGACCACGCCGTTTACGACGGCGAAGATAGCCGTATTGGCCCCGATCCCGAGCGCCAGCGTCAGTACGGCCACAGCGGTGAATCCAGGACTCTTCCGCAACTGCCGCAACCCGTAACGAAGATCTTGCGCTAGTCCGGCCATCTCAGGTTCTTCCTACTCAACTCGCCCAAGCAATGCCACAGTGCGCGGGCCAATACCAACGCGGAGCGATCACGCTTCCTCTCAGATTGATTCCCCACAGCAAGACCTTTACCAATCTGATGCAAGGGTTAACCCCTTGGTGGCAAAGGACAAGAGAGGATCTCTATCGAACCAGTGTGTTTAAAACATGTCCGCCGCCGGCCTTAGATGTCCGGAACCGAACAGGCAACCATCGGTCTGCTGGGTTTATGAGACAGGTTCTAATGCGCAGCGTTTCCCATCCTCTATAACCGAAGAATGTTCCTATGAGGAGAAAGAGACGTACAGAAGAAATTTATAATCTAACAATTTCTGAGAATACCAACCCCGGCATGTCCTTTTCGGAGTGACTTCTTCTGAGGAACTCTGGTCATCCGATGGCTCCGGTTTTTGCGGGAATGATTTCTAGCCCGAGGTCTCGGGCTTGTTTACGAAGCCGGGCTTCTAGGCGTTGGCGATTCTGCATTTCGTTTTGCACGCAGATGGTCTCATCGTAGGCCTGTCGGGTGGTCACCATGTGATAGATGATGCGGGCTAGTTTGTGCGCCGTGGCGGTGATGGCTTTCGGAGCCCCGAGCTTAGCGCGCATGCGGCGATAGAAGTGTCCCAGATAGGACTGACTGCGATGAAGCGCTTGAGCGGCCATACGCAGCGCCGTGGCCGCTCGATTCTTGACCTTGCGTGTTTTGACCGACAGCACTTTCCCTCCGCTTACTCGGTTGTCCGGACAGAGTCCGAGCCAAGATGTAAACTCGGGCGCGCTGGGGAACTGCGAGAGATCCGGACCGATCTCCGCCAATAGAGTTTGCGTCGTGAGGACGTTGATCCCTGGAATGCGGGTCAGGTCTACACCGAAGATTCGATAGAGGTGACTCTGCAGGTCGAAGCGGGGTTCGCCAGCACTCGGATTTTGCCCGTCTTGCGATTCCAGGAGGGAACCTTCCGGCGGATTCATTTTCGATTCGAAGGTCTCCAGAAGCTGCGCAATTTCGCGATCACAGGCCCCGATCAACTCTTGGTAATGACGAAATGCTGCCAGCGACTGGCCGAGCGTGAACAGATGCTCGCGCCGATAGTCGCCCACCAACGACTTGGCGATGGTATCCGCGGTGGCCTTGATCCGCCCATCACGTAGTGCCGCCAAGGTGTGCGGGTTGCGCTCGCCCGCCAGGATAGCCTCGATGATCGTCATTCCGGTCACACCCGTGATGTCGCTGATCACGTGGTGCAGTTGCAGATTCATCTGATCCAAAGCCTTTTGCATGTGTTGGACGTGACTCGACGCCATCTGTACCAGACTGTCCCGATGACGAAGGATGGAGCGCACCGTGCATACCGCCTGTTCCGGCCGGAACGATCCTCGCAGCAAACCCACCGAATGCAGATACTGCAGCCATTGACAGTCGGACACGTCCGACTTGCGTCCCGGTACATTCTTCACGTAACGAGCGTTGACCAGAGAGACTTGGAATCCTCGCGCCTCCAGGATCTGAAACAACGGGATCCAATACACTCCTGTGGATTCCATCGCCACCGTCTCAATCTGGCAGCTTTTCAACCAGTCTGCAGCGGCGTGCAGGTCTTCCGTAAACGTCGAGAAATGGCGAACCGGTTGCGGATCGCGATCTGCAGGCACGGCGATGTAAATCTCCGTCGCTCCTACGTCCACACCGGCAGCATTCGGATTCAAGCAATGCAACACTGGCGCACCGATCTTCTTGTTGTTGTTCTTTCGTTTTCTTGCCATGGCTCTCTCCAAAATTATTTGGCCAGGCGTGTCGGCCCAAACTGTGCGAAAAGGAATACTCTTCTGAACGGGCTCCCGAAGGATGCACCATTGTGTCTTCGGCCTACTTGCCGGCACGCATGGACCCGACTACTCTATCGCACCAACGACCTAAGGCTCAGTTCCTTCCCTGCTTGACCCGCGCATCGCGGCTCGGTTACTTCTAATAGACTATTGCTCCCGGCGCGGCTTGATTCGCTGAATTTTGTGGGTCGAAGGATTACCGAAGTAATAGTGGGGAAGCTATATCTTCATTCTGTTGCCGGGGGGAGTTTGGTGACGGATTGTCGAGGTAATCGCTGAAG
>QIAN01000178.1 GCA_003225005.1 Acidobacteriota bacterium
ACTACCAGGAGTTCGTGAAGGGATTGTTAGCACGATTAAATGCGGGACGAAAAGCACGCTTGGCAGAAGAGATGGCGGTGATGAAGGAGTTGCCGGAGCGA
This sequence comes from Acidobacteriota bacterium, assembly GCA_003225005.1. GTDB lineage: Bacteria > Acidobacteriota > Terriglobia > Terriglobales > Acidobacteriaceae > Sulfotelmatobacter. The sequence continues at coordinate 102 of QIAN01000178.1, forward strand.
CGCTTGGAGTCGTGCCAGCGTGAGCGGGTGAAGGTGGACTCGGGCAGTCTGATCTATGCGGACCGCAATGTGTACTCGGTGCAATGTCGTCTCGACTAGTGCCAGCAGCGCCGCATTTGTGAGTGTCATGGTTGGGAGTATGGACGCTGCTGGGGTCGGGGGCAACCCAAACGCCTTTCCACAATAATGAAAACGTCTCCTTGTCCTACAGTAGCAAAGAGAAGGTACCGTCTGGAATTGTGGGGCGGTAGGGTTTGTTGCCTTCGCAGCCACTGCGGAATCGTGCTACCCTGCGGCGTCCACGTGGAGTGCTTCGTCCTATGTTTTCTTTCTCGCGCTCGGTCGTAGTTGCCGCTCTTCTGATGCCTTTCCTACAACTCACGGTATTTAGCGAGCAAACCACGGCTCCGGCTATTCGTCCAGAACTTGCGGCTGCCGACCAGCTTTATCGAGCGGGCAAATTCGCGGAGGCCGAGACCAGCTATCAGGCGCTACTCAAAACCGACCCAAAGCTGATTCCGGCGCAAGTCGGACTAGTTCGGGCCATGTTGCGGCAGCAGAAAATCGATGAAGCATTGGACGCTGTGAACACCGCCTTGGCAGCACAATCCAATTCGGCGGCATTGCTGGCGGCGAAGGGAGATGTCCAGTTCCGCCGATCTGAGATGCCAGATGCTGAGATGTCTTTCCTAACGGCAAAGAAGCTCGACCCAAAGGAAGTGCATGCTTATCTAGGACTGGCGCGGTTGTACCGCTCCTACTCCCTATACCGCAAAGCCTATGACGAGTTGCAGATCGCGCACGAAATCGCCCCTGACGATATCGAGGTACAGAGAGCGTGGCTCGCTATGCTTCCGCGAAAAGAAAAACTCGCTGCCCTTGAGGCGTACCTCGCTGCGTCCCATCCCGATGATGAAGAAGAGACAAAAGGATGACGGAGTATTTAGAGTTCCTTGAGGCAACGGCAGATAAGCCCATTCATACATGCAGGTTAGTCAGCAAGGTGGAACAAACCGAGACGGGGCTGGAGACCATGTATACGGAGGACAGACGGCGCACGCGGGGCATAGGGCTGTCCGTTAAGCTCAATGACCGGAACGTCCACCTCCTACTGGACACGGGAGCAGGCGGAATTATGGTGGGCCGTAAGGTTGCGGAGAAGGCGGGATTGACCCGCATTTCTGCGCTGCACTACGGAGGCATCGGCGACAAAGGAATGCAAAACGGTTACACGGCGGTAGCAGATCACATCCAAATCGGCGAATTAGAGTTTCAAGACTGCGTGGTCGCCGTAAGTGACAAATCTTCGGTGACGGACGAAGACGGGTTGATCGGGGCGGATGTATTTGGAAGTTATCTTATCGACATCGACCTGCCGGGAATGCGGCTCAAACTGTCTCCATTGCCGAAGCGGCCGGAAGATACGGTAGCTCCGAAATCGCTCAACAGCGAAGGAGAGGAGCAAGCGAATGCGGAGCAGAAGGAAGACAGCAAGAACGACCAGAACACAAAGGAACAAAAATCCTCCGCGCCCATTCCCAAGACACCTCGGCGCTTGCCCAAAGATCGTTACATTGCGCCTGAGATGGTCAACTGGACGAAAGTCTTCCGCTTCAGCCATAGCCTGTTGGTGCCGACCACTGTGAACGACTCTAAAACCATGCTGTTCGGACTCGATACGGGTGCGTTCAGCAATATTCTCTCGCTGCGTGCGGGGCGACAGCTCGGCAAGGTAAGTTCCGAGAACCGTGTGCGGGTTCGTGGTTTAAACGGCGCAGTAGATAAGGTCTACAGTTCCGACAAGGTAACTTTGCGCTTCGGGCGCTTTCAACAGGCGAACAGTATCATCACGCTTGACCTCGCTTCCGTGAGTCGGCATACCGGGACGGAGATTTCCGGATTTCTGGGATACGCAATGCTCCAGCAGCTTGAGGTGGAATTGGACTACCGCGACGGCCTTGTGGATTTCAAGTACGACCCCAAGCGTGTGCATCCCTCTGCAAGATAGCCTGCCTCCTTCATTTTGCCGAGCGAACTTTAGAATAACTGCATGAAACGAATCTGCGTTTTCTGCGATTCCAGTGAGGGTAGCGGTGACGAGGAGATGGGTATTGTCGCAATTGGAAGTTTCCGTTACCAATGGAATGTGGATTCATTGGCACTGCCAGAATGCAGAGAACGATGAAGCCACCCGCAATTGCGGCAAAGCCCCGTGCGAGCTCCGGTTCCGCCATTGCGAAGCCAATGCAGAACAGGAGGTAACCGGGAACCACGATTACCAAGCGCGACCAGAAACAGGGCCCAATCCCCCGCCGATCGGCCAAAAACATGTTCGATGACCGCTCGAACTCCCGCCTGCAGACCAGAGTCTCCCGTGTGCTGCATCTCCACCGAGACCGCCATAGCGCCAAAGATATCAGCGCGAATCTACGCCCCGCAAACCTCGTGCTACCACGCGAAATTTCAGCTACCGATTCACGCCGGACGGCGTATGATCGGGCCCTATGGTGATACCGGCGGCTCTCCCAATTCGAATTCGCAAGCGCGGCAACCCCAATTGGGGGCGTCCCATGCCGCCTGCACCTGCGCTCGCCACCGAGTTCGAACTGCGGGTGAGACGCCTGCAGCTCACGCCAGAGATGTATACCTCCTCGGTCGAGCTGCGCCTTTGGTGCCAGCAGAACAGGAATCGGATCTACATCCCCGAATGGCTGCTTAAGGAGTGGGACATCACCGTAGATCTAGGCTTCAGCAGCGTAGCGTGACCGCCGCAGGAAATACTGCGCTGTGGCAGCGAACCGTAGAACACTTCAGGAAAAATAAATGCCAAAACCTGAAGATCCGTTCGTTTCAGTCTTACCTGATTCATTGCTGTTTCGTCTCCCCCACCGCGAGTCCATCACGAGGCTCGCAAAACCTAGCTATTGCCAAGTCAAACTATTTAGCAGGCTGCACTTGCTCGGTGATTTGAGCTACTGCTTCACGTGCCTGTTGCAGCACGACTTCAGCACCAATCCTGAGACAGGAGGTGTCGTTGGTACAGAACAACACATCCACTCCGGCCTTAACCCAGAACTTGAAATCCGCCGGCATGGAACCAACAGCAACGAGTTTTCCATGCTTCCTGGCCGTCCGAAGTACGAGCTCTCCGGATTCCTTCACTCGTGGATGACCGGTCTGCCCTGGCACTCCAAGACTTGCAGCCAGATCGGAAGGCCCGATGAAAATGTCTACACCGGGCACGCTACAGATTGCTTCGAGGTTGGTGAGTCCCTGAGAGGTTTCAATTTGAGCCATGAGACAGAGTTCATCGTTAACCTTCTGCTGTTCAGCAGGAACATTTGGAACCGTGCCATACCTCACGGCCCGCGAAACGCTGAAAAACCCGCGTTCCCCTTTGGGGGCGAAGCGAGCATATTTCGTTAGTTCGTGCAGTTCCTGAGCGGAGTTTGCCATTGGGACATCAATAATGTCGGGAGCACACTCGACCGCTTTCAGGACGTTTTCCCGGCTCGAGCTCGGAATTCGAATCATGGTGAGCAGCCCGCACCCTTGCGAAATGCGGCATAGATTTGCCACTTCTGCAAACGTCAGATGCGAGTGTTCCATCTCGATCCACATTACTGAAAAGCCGAGATAAGAACACATTTCAATAAATATAGGGTCATTAAAGTATGCCGCTGCTCCCAATATCGGCCCGGGCCTCCGTTCCTCCCGAAAACACTGTAGTCGAGTCATGGTTTCTCCTTCCCCCGATAGCCGTTCTCATTGTCCGTTTAGTGGTAACACCGGCGCCGGATCGCGTCGCAGCCAGCCCCAAAGGGTTAGCGCTTCCATGTTCGCGCTCGTGCCCTGAAAAAAAAGACTCATCGGGTACCCCACGACGACCAAAACGATATGGCCGATGGCGCCAATCATGTATTCGTGCAGCGGAAAGTTGTATCGCCCCAAATTCAAGAAGCTTCCGCCATTCAAGGTCAATGTTGCCCAAGCAGTGAATACCAGATTTGCGATGATGCCCGCATATGCGCCTTGCCGATTTGCACGAGTGCTGAGGAATCCGAGCAGGAACAAGCCCGCCACTCCTCCTGCGACAATCGCCGAAACCGTGTACCAGAGCGAGAGTGCGGTTCCCTGATTGCGCCCGAGTTGGATCGCGAATATAACAACAGCGGCCCCGCAGATAGCTACAAGGTATTTTGCGATGTGCAATCTGTGCCCATCGGTAGCATGCAGCCAAACCTTGCGGTAAAAGTCCTCCACAACTACGACCGAAATGCAGTTCAAGTCAGAGGAGAGCGTTGCCATCGCTGCACCAAACAGTGCCGCAATGAACAAGCCTGCAACCCCGGCAGGGATGTGGGTTCGGATGAAGTAAGGAAAGACCTGGTCTGCTTTCGTTATGAACGTCGGCACTGATTCTCCCGTGAGTTTGTAGAATGCCCATAGCTGTGTTCCGATAAACATGAACAGGACCCATACCGGGATGCAAAGCGCCGCACCTAAAATCAGCCCACGCAGCGCCTCTTTATCGCTCTTCGCAGACAAATAGCGCTGCACCATCGTTTGGTCCGCTGTATACTTTTGCAGGTACCAGAAGAAACCATAGATAGACAACACGACGATCGTGGGCTTGGAAAACGCTAACTCAGTGCTTCCCATGGCGAACTTGTGGTTGGCATGGGCCAGCGCCCACACGGCCGACGGGCCACCCGGCGGAAGAAAAAGCAGGTATCCAACACAGATGAGAATACCAATCCAGAGAATGAACCCCTGAACGACGTCTGCCCAGATCACAGCTTCCCACCCACCCAGCAGGGTATAGAAAGTGGTGACCGTACCAACGCCAACCACAATTGTGTCGAGGCGCCAACCCGTCATCCCCGCGATTGTCAATCCCAGCAGGTAGACGATGAAAGCCATCTTGGAGAACGTACCCACTACGAAGGCCAGCGAAGAGTAGGCCCGCGCTGGGTATCCGAAACGATTTCCAAAGTATTCGTACGCGCTCATGCCTACGGTATGGCGATAGAAAGGAATGATCACAGAACCGACAATTGCGAGCACGGCAATGACCATGATTCCGGGCACGAGCATAGACCAATTTCCTGCATACCCTGCCCCAGGATAGGCAATGAAGGTAACCGCGCTGATGATGGTGGCGAGTAGTGACATGCCCAGTGCCCAAGCTGGAATCGAGCGCTTCGCGACAAAGTAGCTCTCAGTTGTGGTCTGGCGCTGAGCGAAGCGGAAACCGATCGCCACCATGGCGCTCATGTAGGCTACGACCACCAATGCATCGAGCCAGCGCAAGCCCATGTTCAGTCCTTTTGCCCCAATTCTGTCTGGCAACCTGCAAGCTTTCTGCTTGCCAACGCCACTCCCATCCTCAACGCAGCAATCATGTTCTGCGGACTTGCTTTGTTCTTGCCTGCAATATCAAAGGCGGTTCCGTGGTCGACCGAGGTTCGAATGATGGGAATACCAAGCGTCACGTTGACGGTATGTTCAAAATCAATCAGCTTCATCGCGATGTGCCCCTGGTCGTGATACATCGCCACCACCATGTCGTATTCGCCGCGGATCGCACGCATGAAGACGGTATCTGGAGCATGCGGCCCGTCTACGAGTACCCCAGTCGCTCGAGCCGCTTCGATTGCGGGAATGATTCTTTCGGCATCCTCAATTCCAAACAAGCCATGCTCCCCAGCATGAGGATTAATGCCACACATGGCGATGCGCGGATGTTCACATCCCAGGAGTCTCATCGCTTCGTTTCCAACTTCAATTGTTCGTAGAATTCTGCCGGTGGGGGCCTCGATCGCGTTTCGCAAGGAAACATGGGTTGTGACGTGTATGACGTTCAGCATCGCGTTGGAAAGCATCATCCGAGAGTCCGGTGTTCCGCAAAGCCTCGCAATGTATTCAGTGTGTCCCGAAAACGGAATTCCGGACATGGTCGCCGCTTCCTTATTCACAGGAGCAGTCACCATTCCATGAGCCTTGCCCATCAGGCACATTTCCGTGGCGACGCGGACATACTCCAGCGCCGCTCTGCCGCAGTCCGCACTCAACACGCCGAATCGGAGTTGGTCGGCGACCTTGATATGCGGAACTTCGAGAATTGTAGGGAGGCCACTAACGTCCATCCTGCAAGTCGCGGCTGTTTTCCTTAACACGCCACGATCACCCACAACGATCCAGTTCGCGAAGTGCCGTATCTCTGGATCAGACAGCGCCTTCAGCACAATCTCTGGGCCTACTCCCGCCGGATCACCAATCGTTACTGCCATCGTGGGCTGGGATGAACCGGCGCTCATCTCACTGCCTTCCTCGCTGGGGCGAAGAACTCGGCACAACGAACGAGCACATCTTCGTCCCCGAAGCTGCCAGACTTGCTTGCGACCGGCAAGCCGTGGAACATGCCGCCGCAGAGGATTCCCCAAGGAAATCCGGTTGCGACTTCATCACGCAGATCGATGGAATGCGCACCTATAACGTTACACACCAGCATTCCCGTATCTCCGCCGGTCAGGAAAATAGCTGCGATTCGAATACCTTCCAAGCTGACGAAAAATTGTTGTAAAGAAAGATCACTAGGATTCACAGGCGCGATTGAGACGACGAGATGCCGCTTATCGCGCAACGCGTGACGAGCGATTCCGATCGTTTCAGGACCCGGTCTCACTTCAACGGCACCTGTTATGTCCAACAGCGCCCTCTTCTGTCGCGCCGTTGCGAGATGGGTTGATCCGATAACGAACATCACTGGAGCGTCCGCAATTGGCGAGAGAGGCTTCTGGGTTTGTGACTTCGCCAAATAATCAGCTACTGCGATTCCCAGGCCCGCCGACCCTACCCATAGAAAGCGGCATGGAGCTTGCATGCCGGCTGTAACCGCAAGATGGAGGTCGTCCTGGGACTCACAATCGGCGATAAAGAACACTTTGCCATTCACCCGGTGCATATTAAGGTCGGACGCAAAGTTAAGGGGGTTCCGACTTGCCGACCTCATGAGTGCGAGTTTTTCAAGAGGCACACCCTGTTTCGCGAGTAAGCCGCGAATGTCAACCTGACCGCCACCTGAACAATCGACCCAGTGAAGAATTCCCCCCCGAACGAATCTTCGCATTCCTGGGAACGGGGGTGCGATGATCGCCGCCTCACATTTGAACGCCCTCAACGCCGTTGCAATTTCCTCTCCCACTTGGCCACGTAATGTCGAATCGACTTTCTTGAATATGATGTCCGCTTTTAAATGGGAAAAGTGGCGTGCAACCTCTTCGATCTTTCGCTGACACTGAACAGCAGTGTCGTTGCGGCTGTTGGTATTGAACACTAGAACTTCGGTCGTTGCGGTGGTTGTACGCTCTGAGACCCTCAGCTGGACTCGGCACGACATTCCACGGCGAGCAAACTGCACTCCTGTATCGCACGCGCCGCTGAGGTCGTCGGCGAACATAATGCATTCGATATTTGCCTGTTCAGCAGTCACTGATATGCCCGAAGCCTGAGATCTCGCAAATCACACCGGTCTTTTGCGAACGATCTTGAAGGTGAAGGCGTACTCACATGGCTTGCTCTTCGGCGTTTCGATGGTGAGCCCTTCCTTCGTCATCTCCCATTTGAGCTCCGCGAAGTCGCCGAGCATGGTTATCGAGACGATTTCAGATGGATACAGCCCCGCCCAAGTACGGCCCCTGGGTGCCAGGCTCTTAATCAGGGCTTTTTCACCCGGCCAATCTAGGAAGATGACATACAGGACGTCTGGTTTCGCGGTAAAACGAATATCTTGCGCCGTGTATTTCAACTCGTTACTCTCATTAAAGGAGCCGGTTTTATCAAGCTGAGTCGGTCCTTCTGCCGCAATCAACCATGGGGTCGTGCCATAGATGGCTTCGCCGTTGATCTTCAACCACTCCCCGAGATCGAGTAGCCGCTTCTTCGCTTCGTCCGGGATGGTGCCGTCCGGCTTCGGACCGACATTAAGCAACAAATAGCCGTTCTTACTGACTCGATCCACAAGATTGTCGACCAGATTATCTACAGACTTGAAGCCGGCCTCCGGGCAAAATCCCCACGACCCCTGGTCATCGACGGTCGAATCCGTAATCCAGTCGTTGTAAGTCAGTTCGCGCTCCTGCCCTAATTCCAGATCCAAAATACCGACCAGAGGCACAAGGTTGTGTTTCTTGTAGGTCACAACGACCTCCTTCCTTTTCTGTGCCGCCTTGTTGTAGAAGTACGCAAGCACAGCCTTCTTGTAAGTCTCATGCACTAGCTCCAAACCGAAGTCAAACCAGATCAGGTCGGGATCGTAATTGTCGATGACTTCGATAATCTTGCCCTGCCACTTGTCGAGGAACTCCTTGGTCGGGAGAGCATAGGGCTCATGAATTGGACCGTACAAACCCGAGTAACGAGGGTCAGAGCTGTCGTAGCGCTTGTCGGTCGTGGGGAAGAAGAACCAGTTTTCAGCGTGGTGAAAGGCGGTGACGAACCTCATTCCTCGGTGCTTAATCGACCTCGAGAGTTCACCGACGATGTCTCTCTTAGGCCCCATCTTCGCGGCGTTCCATTCGGAAAACTTCGTGTTCCACATGGAGAACCCGTCATGATGCTCTGCGACGGGACCGGCAAATCGAGCACCTGCCTTCTGGAATAGTTCTGCCCACTCATCCGGGTCGAACTTTTCTCCGGTAAATTTGGCAATGAAATCCTTGTAACCAAATTTCTCCAGAGGACCATAGGTCTGTTCGTGGTGTTTTCTCTCGGGAGAATCTGGCTGCCAGTAGACCTTGTTGATGTACCAGGTAACGTTTTTGCCCACGCCGTGAACCGAGTAAACGCCCCAGTGCGTATAGATTCCGAATTTGCTGTCTCTCAGCCACTGCGGCGAAGGCAGGCTTCTCAGGGAATTCCATGTTGGCTGAAACCCGCCAGCTGGCGACGACTTCTCTTTCTTTTTTGCCGCGGCAATTTCGACCAGCGGCAACGGAGCGTTCGCGATCAAAGAACTCGCAGACACGGCCAAGCCAGCCGTCAACAGATTGCGCCGGGTGTAGCCCATTTGTAATATCTCCCCTCATAACTCTCACATCGCGATCAGCACCGTGCCCTCCAGCAAACTTCAATGCGGGTGTAAGACGAGGCCCGCTCGCAGTTCATTGGTTCAGCCACTAGCGAAAGCATGTTAGTGAGCACCGTTGTGAAGTGTCAAGAAGTATCTGGGGGAAGAAAGAGGTGCGCTTGCCTTTTCGACAACAGCTGAAGTGAGGTGAACTGGATTGCAGAAATCGTCTTGACATTGACGGAAACAACTGCTATCGTGTCCGCGATTGGACGAACCAATGTGTGCCTGCGCTTTGCTTGACGTTAGTCGGCATTTCGTGTGCGCCCCGGGGGCGCCGCTGTCAAGCAAGCGACTGGCACTGTCCGGAGACCACTATATGCAGCCTTCGACTCGCACGGGTGTACGCGCTTTCGCCGTTACCTTGTCCTTGACTTTGCTGGTTTGGGCATTCGCTCCCACGCCCTGCAGGGCGCAACAGAACACGGCTAGTCTGAGGGGCACCGTCAAAGACCCCAGCGGCGCGATCATCCCCAAAGCCGCCGTCAAGCTCGCAAGTGTAGACACTGGCATCGGCCAAACACGGGAGACCAACAGCGCAGGTATATACAGTTTTCTGGACATATTTCCCGGTCGATACACGCTCGAAGCTAACGTCCAAGGGTTTCGGACAGCAGTTCATGCTCCTTTCGCGCTCGAGGTCAACCAAACCGCAACCATCGACTTCACTATGCAGGTGGGATCGACTGCCAGTGAGGTAAATGTATCGGCCCAGGCCATTGAACTCGAGACCTCAACGGCGGAGTTAGGTGCGGTTGTCAAAACCAGGGAAGTCTTGGACCTGCCTTTGAACGGCCGGAACTTTACCGAATTGCTGCTGCTGACGCCCGGGGCAAGCCCAGCCAATCCTCTGCAGAATGCAGGCGGGGCACCCGGCGCGATCGGTGCTTTCGCCTATCCAGCCATAAATGGTCAGTCGAATCGCAGCAACATGTTCCTGGTGGACGGGATCAACAACTACGGTGGAATCACGGACACGAATACGGTTCAACCGACGATTGACGACGTCATGGAATTCAAAGTGCAATCGCACAATGATGAGGCTCAGTTTGGACAAGTCACGGGCGGAATCGTAAACCTGGTCACCAAGTCTGGCACCAACTCGTACCACGGCAGCTTGTGGGATTTTTTCCGGAATGACGCACTGGATGCCAACAATGTTTTCAATCCCAAGACTGCGCTGAAGCAGAATCAGTTTGGTGGTTCGGTCGGCGGCCCGGTCATGCTGCCCCACTACAGCGGCCGAAATAGAACCTTCTTTTACGGTTCGTACGAAGGGTTCCGCAGCCGTTCCTCCAATTCTAGGCTCTACGTAACCCCCACGCCCGCCCAACTGAACGGTGATTTCAACGCCGTGGGCGCGCAGATTTACAACCCGTACAGTTCGCAACCCGATCCCTTAAATCCCGGATCATTCATCAATAGTCCCTTCATGTGTGACGGTTCAGGAAACGCCCTCCCCACGAATGGCAGTGGCATCCAGCCGGCAGGCATACCATGCAACAAGCTTCCCAGCAGCTTGGTCAACGCCAGCATGCTTTACTACGCCAAGACTCTCTATCCCGCGCCCATCAATACCGGGGTTGCGGGGTTTAACGGCCGGGACACCACTGAGAACATTATCACGGCCGACCAGATGTCGATCCGCGGTGACCAGCAGCTGGGAGATAACGACCGTGTCTTTGTTCGCTACACGGGTTCCTGGCAACCCAATACTGGCTCGGGCGGCATCCAGGGGAACATCCTTAAGAGTACGATCAACACCTACAACATCGGAGTAAATTGGGCACACACTTTTAAGGGGAACGCCCTGATGCAGTTCACATTCGGCCGAGTACGCGGGCAAACTGACAACAGCAACACCATTTCGAACGCCCCATCAGACTTCCTGCAGAAGGCTGGTTTCGTCTCCAGCTTCACCGACCATACACTTGGGAAAGTGTCGACTCCGCTGATTCCCACCATCGACATCGGCGGCTATCTCCTGGAGAACAACTTTACCAACACCGAAAATTTCTCGAACATTTACGAGTACAAGAATGACAACTCCAAGCTGATCGGCCGTCATCTGCTTCGGTTCGGTGCGAGCCTTGCGACCGACAACCGGCTCGGAACTTTCCTGGGCAGTGTCGATGTTTTCGATGCTTTCCAGACGGCAAATGGGAGCGCCGGCTCCGGCGGGGATGCGCTCGCGTCAATGCTGCTCGGACTGCCGACCTATGCGGAGCAAGACACTGTGTACTCGCTGGTGCACGGGGGCAAGATCTTCGGTGGATATTTTCAGGACCAGTGGAAGGTGAACGACAGGCTGACGTTGAACCTGGGTATTCGATACGACGTGACCGACTGGCCGCGCGAAGGGACGTCGTCGAACGGAAGCAACATTACCGGAAACATGGACCTGAACAATGGCACGTACGTGTTGCAAAACCCGGCTCCCGCTTGCTCAGCCACTCAAGGTGCTCCGTGCATCCCGGGTGGCACATTGCCTCCTCATGTGACGGTCGCTAGGAACGGGAAGATCATGCACAACACGTACGACAACGTGCAACCCCGTGTTGGCGTGGCATACCGGATCAATGACAAGACTGCATTCCGAGCCGGGTATGGAAGGTTCTTTGACAATTGGGCTGCTGTTATCGGGTTCGCAGCAAACTTTACTCAGAGCTGGCCGAACGTTGCCTTTCTTGCAGCCGGCGACTTGAACAATCCCTCCCCCAACGCCATCGCGACCAATCCTCTGGGTTTAGGAAACGGCACGATCACTCCCGCTCCGGATCCATTTGGCCAGGGCAACGGGTTCCTCGATCCTCTTCTCAAGAACCCATATTCGGACCAGTACAACCTCGGCTTCCAGCGCCAATGGGGCGCCAACTCTGTTCTCACGGTCAACTACGTCGGCTCGACCAACCATCGCGAGCAGCTCCAACTCACCGGCAATGCGGCTCTCACGCCAGGCCCGGGCGATCCGCAATTGCGCGCCCCGTTCCCGTACATACAGCCCCAGAACGGATATGTACGGAGTTATGGAAAGAGTAACTACAATTCCCTACAAGTCTCGTCGGAAGGACGAACCACCAGTGGCCTGATTCACAAGCTGGCGTACACCTATTCGAAGGCCTTGAACTATGGCTGTGACACCTACGGCAGCTTCTGCGATGTGCAGGACCCCTATCACTGGCAGAAGGATAAGGGGGTCGCCGGCTACGATCTAACGCATATTTTCTCGGCTAGCGTGGTGTACGAACTCCCCTTCGGCAGGGGAAAACGTTTTGCCAGTGACAACCGGGCGGTCGATGCCATCGTTGGGGGTTGGCAACTCAACGGAATCGTGGCGCTCACGAGTGGGACGCCCTATGACGTGCAAGTTCCAGTGCAAATCGCAAACACCAACAACATCAGCGGTGCCCTGCGGCCGAATATTGTTGGTAACCCGTATGCCGGAGCCACAAAGTTGCACCCAATCAACATTAACGCGTTTGCACTTCCGGCGCCTTACACGTTCGGCAACATGGGACGAAATAGCTTGCGCTCCGATTGGCGCAAGAATCTGGACATCTCTTTCTTCCGCAACTTCGCGTTCACCGAGTCCAAGAGGCTTGAGTTCCGTGCCGAGGCTTTTAATGTGACCAATACTCCCGTATTCGCGATACCCGACAACAACATTACCGATTCCAACTTCGGGGTGGTCTCATCGACTGCAAACACTGAGCGGCAGCTTCAGTTGGCGCTGAAGTTCTATTTCTGAATGGGGGGGAAAGGCTCTGGGTATGTCAGGATCCCGGGAGTCCAGTTCTCGCTCTACCTGCAACGGGCGCACCGATGGATCGGGGCAGTTATAGCTGGTAAGCTTCTTTGGCAGTGCCTCCGAACAATCGGTTCCGCTCAGAAAGCGAAAGCGATGCTGTAGCTCGTTCGACGACGTCGATCCAGTGCTTGTAAGTGCACGCAACCAGCGCCACCGGCCAATCAGAACCAAACATCACGCGTCCCGGGCCAAAGCATTCCAGAACTGTCTCAATGAACGGTTGCAGATCGCTCTCTGCCCAGGCATTCCAGTCTGCTTCGGTGACCATCCCCGATAGCTTGCAATAAACATTCTCCCGGCGAGCAAGATCGCGCATGCGCTCGCGCCATGGAGACAGCAGACGATCTTTGATTCTTGGTTTTGCCACGTGGTCGACAATGAAGACCTGATTCGCATGGCGGTCCACGAATTCAATTGTCTGCGGAAGGTGACGTTCGAAGATGAGAATGTCGTAGCCTAACTCGAATTCCTTGAGCCGCGCAATTCCTCGATTGAAGTCGTCGCGCAGAATGTAAGAATCATCGGACTCATCGTGGAGGACGTGCCGAACCGCTTTCAGCTTCGGATTGGCCGCATACTTTTCAAGATGTGATGCAACTGCAGGATCGGCCAGCGGAACCCACCCCACCACTCCACGCATAAATTCATGGCGAGAGACAAGGTCCAGCAGCCACTCAGTCTCAACCACGCTCTGCCTGGCTTGGACGGTTACGACTACGTCGATTCCCCCTTCTTCCATCGCTTGCTGCAGATCACCTACGAGAAAGTCTCGCCGGATCGAGTCCATTCCGTCCAATATCCATGGGTAGTCCTTAGGGGAGTACCTCTAAAGGTGGTGGTGTGAGTCGATCCGCTCTTCCCGCATAGTGGCTAGTTATTTTCGGGACGACCAAGAACCCAGCCGCGGTCTTTGATAGTTGCCAGTATTCTCTGCACGTTCCCCAGTAAAACCTTGTCTATCGGTTCTTCGATCCACTTCACGTTCTTTACGATATTCGCCGGGTCCGCGGTGCCGACTAGGGTGGTATGTATTTCAGGCTTGCTCAAGGAAAACTGCATAGCAAGTTTGGCAATATCCGTTCCCTGGCTGCGACAGTATGCTGCGGCGTCTGCGCAAGCTTTTCGTACGTCCTCGGGAGCGGGATGCCAGGCAGGCAACTCATGATTTGTGAGCAAACCTTGAGAGACTGGCGACGCATTGATGATTCCGACTCCCTTCTCTCGCAGCCAGGGCAGCAAGCCCGCCAGGGTCGTGTCGTTCAGGGAGTAGTGATTGTAAGAAAGAATGGTATCAACTTCGGTGGAGGAAAGGATAGTGTCGAAAATCTTCAGAGGATAGCCAGTAATACCTACAAATCGTGCTTTCCCCTGTTTCTGAATCTGTCGCAGAGCAGGTATGGTCTCATTGACTACCTGATTGAGAACTCCGTACTCATTGTCGTGTGACTGGATGATATCCACGTAATCGATTCCCAAGCGTTGCAGGCTCTCATCAATGCTTGCCGCGGATCGCTTGGCGGAAAAATCGAATTCAGCATCGCCGTAACGTCCGACTTTTGTTGCAAGAAAATACCGATCGCGCGGAACTCCCTTCAGGGCTTTGCCCAACACTTCCTCGGCCTTGGTGTAGCCGTAAAACGGAGAAACATCGATGAAGTTGATACCTGATTCGAGTGCAGTGTGGACAGTACGGATAGCCACGGATTCATCCACCGGTTTGAAGACACCGCCCAGGGACGATGCCCCGAAACTCAGAGCTGAGACCCTCAGGCCGGTTTTGCCGAGAGTTCGATATTCCAAGGCATGCTCCTTGTGTCGTGTTAAGCCGGATCGCTAGCGAAAAATGTAATAAAGCACCGCCATCGTAGCCAGCAGCGTTGCCGCGGCCAACCTTGGCGTGGATGAAGTTGATGCGGAATCTCCGAAAATCACAGCAATCGGATTCTTCCAAGTGAGGCCTTCAATCTGTTCCTCTGGCGGAGGCGGGGTCATCAAACTAACAACGATGTAGAGGGCGCTGCACATGCAGAACACCCACCACGCCTGCATCAGGAATGGAATCCCAAGTCTATGGCTGATGATTTTTTCCGTGCCGAACGTGGGAAGATCGAGTACGAATGCCAATGCGCCGATAAAAAACCCGAAAATGAGCGTAGCCAGGGCTGCTTGCTTGGTTCCGCGGCGCCAGAAGACTCCAAAGAGAAATACTGCAGTGATAGGAGGAGCAAGATCGGCTGCAATGACGTTAATCGCTTCAAAAATACTGGAATACCTTCCCCCTTGGGTCGACCACAGTATTGCGAGCAACATGACAACAACCGAACTGATACGGCCAACTGAAACTTGCGTGCGATCTGAGGTTTGCGGCCGGAGCCGTTTAACGATGTCCACGGCGACCAGCGTTCCTGAACTGTTTAACGCAGCAGAAACGGCACTGAGCAGAGCGGCAAGCACAGCCGCCGAGATCAATCCTTTAAGACCGGTCGGCAGCAATTGATTGATGAGAACTGGAAGAGTTTGATTGCTGGATGTGCCGATCTGGTCCCGAAACAACACATAGGCGATCACGCCGGGCAAAACAAGGAAGAACACGGGCAAAATCTTAAGAAAGCCCGCGAGCAAGGGGCCGAGTTGCGCGTCGCGTTCAGATCGCGCTCCCAGCACGCGTTGAACGATCGTCTGGTCCGTACACCAATACCAAACACCGAGAATCGGATACCCGAGAAAAACGGCGTACCAGTTCAGACCGACTGGGCTGTGCCATTGCAGCATGTGCAACTGATCGGGTTTTGTCGCTGCGACAAATTGCGCCAAGGTGTGAATGCCATGTTGGGGGAGGGCACGTAAGGCAGATACCGTTATAATGCAGGCTCCGAGAAGCAGAAAACCAGTATTGAAAGTTTCGGTGACCACAACCGCTTTCAACCCGCCCAGGACGGTGTAGATAGAAACCACAATCGAGACGATCAGGATTGAAGCAACCACACTGATCCCGAAGAACTGCTGAAAGACTGCCGCTCCCGCGTAGATGCTCATTCCAATGTGAATGAATAACGCGGCCACAATTGCCATGAAGGCGAGGAAAGAGCGACACGCGGGACTGTAGCGTCTCTCCAGAAATTCAGGCAGCGTTGAGAGCCGGCTGCGGAAGTAAAACGGCGCAAAGACCAGGGAGAGGAGGATTAGGGTAAAAGCGGCCATCCACTCGAAATTTCCCCAGACTAAACCGTCATTGTATCCAGACGCCGTAAGCCCAACCAGATGGATGGTAGAGATGTTGCTTGCGAAGAGCGCCGCACCCACAATCCCCCATGGAAGGGAACGACCTGCGAGAAAGAAAACTTGTCCGGTTACCCTTTGTTTTCTGGTGGAGAGTATGCCGATGGATAAAATTGCGATGATATAGCCAACTATGATTGCCAAGTCGAGGATCGGAATTCGCAATATTTTCCTCCTTGCAGGTGCCGGAACTGCTTTCTACGCGTCCGAATCATCCAACTCGACAACTGCCTTGATCAAGGTCAACTTATTCGGCAGATCCTGGAGTCGCTGCGGGACTTCGATCAGTGCCATACGATCTGTGATCCACGGAGTCGTGTCAATAAGGCCTTCCTCGAACATCTGGACGATCCGCGGGAACTGACCACAACTGTTGCGACTGGCATAAATCGTAATCTCGCGCCGATGCAACAAGGCATCATTGATCGCAACCGGATCCTTGGTGAGTCCGACGAATACCAGGCGCCCGGTTGACGCCACGTGTTGCAAGCTAGTACTCATTGACTCAGCGCTACCCGTAGCGTCAAAAACCACGTCGGCAAGCTGATCATCGGCCTGGAGGAGGGCTTCAGCACCCATCATCTCGGCAAACTTGCGGCGCCACGAGTTTAGTTCCACGACTCGTACAGTTGATCCTGCAAGCCGTGCGAACTGGACTACGCCAAGGCCGATGGGACCGGATCCGATGACCAGCGCGCTCTCGCCTTTCTTCAAGCCGCTTCTGCTGACAGCATGAGCACCGATCCCGAGTGTCTCAATCAGCGCCAATTGGTCGAGCGAGAGGGTTTTGGACTTATGAAGAAGGTCGAGGCGTACCGATAAAAAGCCTTGCATACCTCCGTCAACGTGAACTCCGTAAAGGCGAAGTTGCTCACAACAGTTCGTGCGTCCACGAAGGCACGCTCTGCAGGAGCCGCAATAGATGTAGGGATCGATGGCACACTTGTCGCCGATCTTAATGCCGTTTCTATTGTCCGGAATCTCGACGACCTCTCCCGCGAGTTCATGTCCTAGCACGCGAGGATAGGTATATATGGGATGGCGTCCGGCAAGCGCGTGAAAGTCGCTGCCACAGACTCCCACGCGCCGAATTCGAATTAAGGCCTCTCCGGGCAACGCTGAAGGTCGTTCTACTTGACGTTCCACCAACTGACCCGGGGCTGCCAATAGAATCTGCCTCATTGCGTCCTTCTACTCCTAGTCTTGAAAGCGCTCTTGATATTGGTTCAGCCAAATAAACTGAGACGGCATTATAGGGAGGTGAAATGCTTGCCGTCAAGGAAATCCTGTATCGAGATAGGGATAAGCGCGGTGCAGCCGCAAAAGAATCGGGCAAAAACGATCTCGTCTCTAGGTTGAGATTGCAGTAGTTGCTGTACCAATTAAGCTGCTGGCCGTAGAATAGATCCTGAGTGAGTAGCTTTCCCGTATCTATATCGGGGCTTGGGACCTATAATTTCTGCGCGATCATGGTACCTTCGGTGCAAACTCGTCGCAAGCCGCCAGCCGACACTCGGGTCACTGCGAAACTCATCCGTAGCATCAAACGCCTTATCTCGACCGGGGCGATTGTACCAGGGGCAAAGTTCCCCCCCGAGCGAGAACTAGCCAAGGAGTTCGGTGTAAACCGGGCTTCTCTTCGTCAGGCTTTGAAAGTGCTCGAGATCATGGGTGTGCTGACTCAGCGAGTCGGCGATGGGACCTACCTCAGCGCAAGCGCAGAAACGATTCTGAAAGAACCGCTTGACTTCCTAATCCTATTGGACGACCTCTCGCATCACGAACTGATGGAGACACGGATGACCGTGGAACCGGAACTGGCCGCGCGGGCTGCTGAAAGGGCAACAACGGAAGATCCTGTAAGCCTTCGACGTGCGATTGCCGCTATGGAGAACTGCCGTACTAATCAGGAGCGATTGGAAGCCGACCTTGCATTTCATCAATGCATTTTTCGGGCCAGTGGAAACCGCATCTGCCACTTGTTATTTAATGTGATTCACCGCAGCGTGCTAACGAGCATGTCACAACTTTCTACGCGTGTGCCGCTTGACCGGCCACTCACATTCCACAAGCGGATCTTTGCGGCTATTCAGCAGCGTAACCCGCAGGACGCGCGCCGCCAAATGCTGGAGCATATTGCCGATACCCAGATGCTGCTCGCTTCGGCCTCGAAGTAGCCGTATCGCGGCGCTACCTCGAACTCCTCATGCTATTTCGTGGCTGCGAATTCCAGCCTAGTTGGCCTTTCCGAGTCCAATTTCAACCAGACCACAAGATCGCGGCCTTCAAGAGTAGGCACGAAGCCGTACCGAAAATCCGCCCCGCGAGCGACCAGTTTCCGGTCAATGCGGAACTTTAGGTCGGCGTCGCCCCAATTTCTGATCACGAAGGCAGGATTTATTAACGGCGATTCAGAACTTGCCTGCAACAATATCCGCAGTTGTGGAGCGGAAGTAGCGGTTTGACGAGTAACCACAAATGCCCGCTGGGTCTGGTCGTATCCTTGGCTCTGGAATCCTACTCCACTCACCTCGATACTGGGCGCTGAGAGCCACGACTTTGCCAATGGAACCAGTTGCGCCGCTGACTTCGTTGTCAAACCGTGCAACAGGATCTTGGTCATAGTGTTATCTGTCTTCGTGTACGGATCCCAAATAATATGTGACAGCGATGAATGCGACGGCCGGTCCGGCGCCACCGCGGAAATGCCGCTCGATCTCACCTGCGCTACCGGCCAATGGTTCCACCATTCGAACATCGAGTAGGTCACCTCTCCGGTATATGCCTTCATTGACGAATTCACTGGCGAAACGATCTGTAACGGCTTCCAATTCGACTTGAGATTTACCACTTGAATGTTAGGTCTCTCCGGCTTGTCATCGTGGCGATCTTCAATTCGCGGGGATACTGTTGTCGGGGCACAAGCATTGCTCTCCTCCATTCAATGTAATTGGCCCCTTAATCTCCTGTCTCACTTTTGGGGTGCACTCCACTGCCCCTTTCCCCTGCACCCCAAATCCCCGCCGACCCGGCCTCCGCTTCGCTCCGGACAATCTCGCTTGACGATTCCGAACACTTACTTCACAATCACCATGCCAGCGTCGCTTCGCTCCGACTGCTGTTCACCTTCGCTCCGGAATCGATGTTCGCCTTCACCGGAATACCCAACCAGCCTCGGGACTCGCATCTCGACAAACAATCTGCTCAATCGCCACATGTTGCCGGCGTTAAATCGCTGCCGGCATTGTGGCCTCAATGATGGCAAAAAGCACTTGGAACAAAATCACAGATACGAGGGTGATAAACGATTGCCACGGTGGCACGGGTGGCATGCGGCACGGCGTGGCCTGGGAACCAATCTCTATCGGCTTGGAGTTCCCGATAAAGTGATTCAGGCCATTCTTCGCCACTCGAACGTCAACGTCACGCTTGGCTATTACATCAAGCCACAAACCCCGGACGTTGTTGCAGCGATGGGCAGGTTCGAAGCGGAAATAGCTGCTCACGATTTTGGGGACACCAATCGGACACTAAATCGGACATCGAGTGCAGTACCCGAATCCGTAAACTGATCTTTTCGAAGAGGTTAGGATGGAGCCGACGAGCGGACTTGAACGGCTGACCTGCCGATTACGAATATGGCGGTTCCCCTGTCTCAACTGACCGCCGCCGACGCAGATGAACCCACCATCGAGACCATCGGCGACTGGCACCACTGCGTGGCACAGGGCTAAACGCCGACATCTGCGGCTTGCTCTTCGTGTACAACCGCGATCGCAAGTTCCATTCACCAGACCCGATCAGCCAGGCAAATTGCTTGAGCTTTGCGGTTCGCCTGGGGAATGACAGGATGACATTCGCCATCGGCTCCGCAGAATTTTCGTTAGGGACAGTCCTGTCGTTGGGGAAAGCCAACCCACAAGCCAACCCGCAGATTGATGTGTCTCGTACGACTTCCGCGAACTTTGGCAGTCCCCGCGGTCTTGTAAGTCGTTGAAAAACCTAGTACGCTTAACCTCACACGGTGGAAGTCATAGGTTCAAATCCTATAGCGCCCACCATCTATTCTCCTCACGCGTGCAATCACTTGCGCGTGTTTGGCTTTTCTACTCCGCAGAAATTCAGCCCGATGCCAGCCCGATGGAATCATTGGGTTGACTCCAACGCGGGCTTCATCTTGAGCAACTGGTCCATGTACATGCGCTGAGCGTCCAACGCCTTTCCGAAGTTCCCATGCGTGTAAACCGCCGTCATGTCGGGTTTGGCATGACGCAGCATCGTCTGACTGACAGTGATGTCCTTTGTGGTTTCGTTCGCCCATGTGCTTAGGCTATGGCGGAAGCAGTGCCAGCCAAAACGCTCACGTTCACTTACCAGTCCCAAGTCGATTGCGGCTGGTTTGACGAACTGGGCGTTCATGCTCTGCCCCCACAATGGCTGTTTGCCTTTCAGGGTCGCGCGAGGCGAGGACAAAATTGTCATCCTTGCCGTACTCGGTCTGTTGATACAACTCAAGAATGTTTGCTTCGAGAGACTCACACATCGGGACTGGTGCTTTGCTGGCTTTGGTCTTGGTACGATTCAAAATCTCTCCACGCCGGAACACCTGCTCAATCGAGATCTTGTTCTCGCGCCATAAGACATGACCCCAGCGGAGTCCAAGACATTCGGAAATGCGCACACCTGTGGCAGCGACCAGCAGCACGGCAATGTTTACCGGACTGGGCAGACGTGCCACCAGTGAGAAAACCTCTTCCGGAGTGAGAAGTCGGATCCTCGGATGTCCTTGCGGGCACCGCAGATCGGAAGACGCAAAAACGAACTCTGTGCAGATTGGCCGCTGCAATCAAATTGCAAATCCTGGACAAATTGTTTTGCTGTGCGGAAGCGGCTCTCCGCTACCACATAGTTCCGATGCGGAAACGGGTATAATCTCTGTATGCCGAGAGCAGCCTTATTTACGCTGCTGGTCGCTTCCGTTCTGAACGGGTCTCTGCAAGCACAGCGAGCAACCGCGACATTTCACGGCAATGCTGCCGGACAGCCTGTTCGCTCAGGTTTTGCCGGGCAGCGCGGCTTCCCAAACAGATTCTTTCCAAGACGCGGATTCGTTCCAAGCGGTTTTCACCGCCACGACGGCTTCGGTTCCATTTTTGTCCCATATTCTGACTGGTACGACGGGCCGGTTGGGTACGAGCAGCCCGATGCTGAAGCAGTGAGGAACGGGCCTGTGCCCCCAGTAGAAATTCTACGGACACCGGAACCTCCTGTACCCGAGGCGCAGGTCATCGAAATTCCGAGCGTTGCAGATTCAACCGCCGCCAAAGTGCTACCGCCGACCATATTCATCTTGGCAAACGGAGAGCGACTGGAAACTCGGCGGTATGTGCTCACAGCAAGCGATTTGTCGGTCCGCATTGACCGTCAGCTGCGCACCGTCCCGCTTGACATGCTCGACATCAACGCGACGATTACCGCCAATCACGAACACGGAATTGATTTGCGGATTCCCGCCGACCGGAATGAGATTTCCTTAA
Organism: Acidobacteriota bacterium; assembly: GCA_003225005.1. Lineage (GTDB taxonomy): Bacteria > Acidobacteriota > Terriglobia > Terriglobales > Acidobacteriaceae > Sulfotelmatobacter. The sequence continues at coordinate 21,856 of QIAN01000178.1, forward strand.
GCTTCTGAAAAGCCAATCAATACGCCGGATTTGCTTCGCCGAGATAGAACTCGCAACGCCCTCCGGGCTGCGGTAAACAGCCCGGCACGCCGTCACTCCATTCGCGGCTCGATTAGTGTTTAATCTCTCTCACAAAGGCCCAGCAAATCCCGCTCCGAAGCGCTCAGAGAAGTGAATCGACAAAATATTGGGGTTTCTGGCTTCGCGACGCCCGCGCTCATTTCTCAGCGGACGCACGCGCCGATCCGCAGTTCAATGACAAAGTTAGTGTACTTGTCCATTTCCGCTGGATTGTCGGCTCGCACCTACCCGCCAGCCGGACCAACCATGGCGTAAGCCTCTAGGAACTCCTTCGCTAGCTCACTGGCGTACTTCACGTTGCCCTTCAGTAGTTCCTCGAAGCCGCGCTTGGCAGCCTTCAGCAGAGCTTCGTCCGGCGTTTCGCCTAGCATCCTTTTCGTGAAACCGCCAGGGCGTTCTCAAAATTCATCGTGGGGAAGTACTCCGAAGCTCTGGCTTTTGGAATCTGCCACACGTTCCACATCCCTCCTGAGCGCCTTGCTCGGTATCCTCATACTGCCCCGGATAGACAGGGACCGCACTGGTTAGGCCTCTTTTCAAGCGTGACCGCATCAACGGCGGCCAGCGGTTTCGCCATACGAGGCTTTTGGTACATCAAGCGACAGAAGACCCGGTACGTGAGCCACATCCGCCATGCAGTAGGCAGCAATGGAAGCGAGGTCCCGTGCCGCCCACAGTTGCGCGACACTGTTGCCGTGTCCGGCCTTGCAACCGCATCCAAGTGCCTGCCCGAGAACCTCCAGCTTTACGAATTTGCGGAAACCCCAGTTTGTCCAGAGCTGCATAGTGTCGATGACGTCTTCGCTGTGTCCTTCCTACAATCGATGTGGCGCGTAGGCTTAATGCCCAAAATCCACGAGCGCTGGCGGATGAACGGGATATCGAATTCGAGCAAGTTGTGCCCGTCCGTCGGCTGCAAAAAAGCTTGCCCCAGAGCAATGGGTTTCGCAGGCAGAGGCGGCCCAAATGAGGGGGGTGAGTCGCCAAGCAATAGTACGGCTAGTTAAAAAGGGACGTTTTACCACCTTGTGCATTGCGGGAAAAATACTGCTGAAGAAGTCCGAAGTTGAGCACTTCAAACCAAAACCGCCGGGGCCTGCGCCGAAAACGCGCCGCTGAGCATTTCTCTGCCTATTTCTGACGCATTGGCGCGTTCATGTAGCCCCTCAGGCTCGTCGCCGAAGTGATCGCAGGCTCACAGCCCTTTCGACCATATTTAATGGCATAAGGCATTCAACTCCGTTCAGGCGACGACCACGACATTATTCACGTAGTGCGGCTTAAAACTTAAAACCACCGTAAGCACCTCGTCATCGAAAGAATGCCGACGACGATTAGCGTGTTGTGCGCCAAGTATTTCTTCAGTGCGAAAAATGAATTTTGTGCCCAGCGAAATCGACCCGAGCATCGTAAGTCCAGATGTCCGTGTTCGCAGGCAGGAAACACAATCGAAAGTGACAGGATGGTCTGCGCAAATGTAGTCGGCCTTCGTTGGAGCACAAAGCTCCTGGCGTTGATGGAATGCGCGCCCACTCAGACCGGAAGATTGCTTCCAACTTTACTCGGGCGTGAGAGCCGACATTGTCATGGAGTCAATTACACTCATCGACTCGGTTGTTGAAGGGAAGAGTTAAAGGCTCCAGCACACTCGTGACCGGTCAGCGGCGTTTGCCGACATTCTGCACTGAGCTGCAGGTTTGCAGCAAACTTGTCCGCCAAATCCTGCAGCGCTTGCAGGTCGCGTCTTCCAAATGCGTATGGCCGCCGGGAAAACACTGCAATCAAGCCGAGCAACTGAACTTGATCAAGGAGAGGCACGACAATGATGGCGCTAACGCCGAGTTTCCGGCACGCATCGGCATCCCGCCGGGAGTCCAACGCCGCATTACTGCACCACTGCATTGTTCCGCTAGAAGTGCATACACCTGTAAAGCCAGATCCTGTATTGATCATAGTGCCAATTTCGGAAGCAAAATCACCCTCTGCTGCCTGGCAAATCAGCTCCCCTTGCTGCTCGATTGCAATCGCAGCGCCAGTCGCACAGGTCGCTTGAAGCGCCGCTTGGACAATTTCCCGGAGAAGATGGTTGGGCACAAAATTGAGCAGCTCAGTGCTGGGGATGGCGTCGATGCGTGCGTCGGTCAGAGCGTCGGTCCTCACGTCGTCGCTTGCGGATAACTGGAATGGCTGGATGGTCAGCTCAGCGGCCAGGCCTTCTAGTATGAAGTCTTCAGTCGCTTCAGTGATCCATTGGCTTTTCGCTTCGGCTTTATCGAGCGCTGATGCGTCGAACGCTCGGTCGTGGATGGTTTCAGTCTTCTGCTGCCTGATCGTTTCCTGTGCAGCCTCTTGTGCAACCGCCAAGACGAGAAAGCTGGGATCCGGCATCAGAGCGCCAAGATGCTCGCAAGATCTATCTGCTTCCGGTTCGGGGCGAAAGTCCAGTTCCGCAGGAGTTTGTCGACGAGTGATTTTCCGACGGTCGTTATATTCCTGAATAGTGAAGGCAGCGGATAGCACGCCCTGAAGGCATTGCTCGTCGAATATCAGTTTGGGCAAGTTCGAGGGCATGTCAATCGGCGGGAGAAAGGGTCGTCGAATCCGACGCCATTGTAGCGCAACTCTGGCCAGTTTGAAACGAAGAAAACGGACGACTTTGCGCCTTGGGGATTACTCCAGCAAACGTGTGGAGCTTTGCTCTGCCAGAGCTGGGTAGAGGTTGTTCCGATTGACAGCTACTCCTCAGAAACATAAGTTAAATAAGTGGCTTCTTGTGTGCTTTGGTCGTCTTTGCAGTCCTCCTCCCAGTTAAGCGACGCTGATACTCATTTACATCCGAGCAAGGCTTGCTTCTGGCGAGCCAAACATCGCTCTTATTGGCTCACGCCGCCTTCTTCTTTTTTGGATTGTGCCAGTTAGGACCGATGTCCGCTGTCTTTCCATTAGAAGGCTTCATTTTCGGAGGCTGTTGCGGAGGCCCTCCTTCTTCGGTTTCCTCGAACCATCCCTCCCCTTGGCACAGCGCTTCTGCTTCATCAAACATCCAGCCATAGATGATCAGCGTGATTTCAGGACTCTTATGCCACAAGTGCTTTGATATCGCAGGCAGTTCATCCTGGTGGTGATTCAGTCCATAGTGGACAAAAATATCGCGAAACAGGTGGGGGTTAACGCGCCGCCCCGTATATCTCAATGTTAAGTTCGAAACCAAGGAACCAAGTTGACCTTTTGTGAGCGGCCCACCATCCTCGGCAAAGTACCGAGCGCCGCTCGGGAGATTACGAGGCTCCAGGCCCTTTGCACGCCAGTCGAGTAACGTTCGTCCTGAGCAACCAAAAACTTTCCCAAGCTCCTCGGGCGTATAGGTACCCTTTTCGGGCATGCCTGCGTCACGCAAGAGACTTTCGAACAACGGGTATCTGGGAGTGGCTGCGGCATCGACATACCACTTGATCTTGTCCATAGGCGATAACTTGTCCCAGTGAGGCTGGGGGATGATCTTGGGCGCTTTCGCCAAAAGCTCGTCCAAATCCTGAAGCGGGCTTGCTGGCAGTTGGTTTTTGGCGACTTTTCCTGTGTCGATCGCCTCACCAAGCCCGTCGGGTTCTTGTTGAGACGCTCGGGTCGAGGGAGAGTATCCATTCGGAAGTTAGGCGGTTTGTGTGCTTCGGCACCGAGTCGCCAGGATTACCCTATGCCCCCCTGGCATGACCCAAGAAAGCTATAGGCTACGAGTCTCCGATAGGGCACAATTCTGCCGTCAACCCACGTTGTGCATCCATCCCAAGTGCCTTGAGTCTTCTGGGCTGGCTATTTCAATCCCTCGACCACATAAAGGTCGCTGAGCAAGCGGCGATAGCCATAGACGTAGGTTCTTGCGTCGGCAGTCATTAGGATGGGACCGATGAACTCAACTCCCGCGGGATCCGATGGCCGCAGCTCTTTCCAATGCGTTCGCCGGCCCGAGGAGAGTTCGATCAGGTCGACTTTGGCGGGCAACTCCGCAGAGCGGTACACAAAGATAGAATGGCCGTCGCTGCTCCAGGCGACAGGCAACTCGCCTGCTCCAAGACTTGGAATGAGGCGTGGGTCTCCGCCGCCAACGGGGTAAAGATAGCCCTTCTGATCGGGACCGACCGCCGCGACCTCCTTGCCGTCGGGCGAAATCAAGTACGCCAGTCCGTAGGTCCCCTCGGGCGAAATAGCCAACGGCTTTCCTCCTGCTAAATCCTGCACATAAAGGCGCACTCCGTGGTCGGGTTCGTTGCCGGAGAAGAGGAAGTGTTTGCCGTCGGGGAACCAGCGAGCACCGACGTAGTTCATGGGCTTCCCGGATAGCGTTTGGGGCTCGCCCGCTCTGGTCGGAAGCACTACCAGCTTACCGACTGCATCGCTTGTTGTCGAAAGCACCCATCGTCCATCGGCTGACAAAGCAAAAGCCCTGCCCTCAGCCAGACGTACGGCGGGTGATCCGTCGGTTTGGCGAAGGTAGCCGGTGTATCGAAGTCCGCCCCCTTCTCCTTCCTCCCGAAAAAGCAGCGTTTTCCCATCCGTCGAGAGGTCGGAGGGATAAGACCAGTCAAGCCAGGAGAGATCGCGCTCTGAAGTGTCTCCGGCGGCCAGTCCGATCAATCCCCGCCGTGTGTTGTCGCGCGCCAACAGAACCCGTCCATCGTGCCCGATGTCCAGCAGCCTCAAATCACCAGGTACTCGTGCTACCAAGCGCTGGTGGCCGGAGAGGTCCACCGCGTAAAGGACACGATCGATGCCCGTGATGGTCGCGGTGAACCAGAGTTCCTTACCGTCCGGGGACCACACCAGACCCTGGGCGGTATAGAACTCGCTGGACAAAGTTCTCTTGTTGCCCGCAAGATCGACGAGCGTAACCGAGCCCGCGTCATCACCAGCCAGAGGATGGTCAATGAAGGCGACCCAATTCCCCGCGGGCGAGACTCGTGGGTCACTGATCCAGCCACCCGTCTGGTAGAGAACCTTGTCGACCGGGAACTCCAGGCGGCTTTGGCCGCCCACGTCCCGCACTACCGCGAGAGTATTCCCATCGGGAGACCAATCGGCCCACTGCACGTCGTCCAGAATTTCACGGGGAGCACCTCCGGCCAGGGGCATTCGCGCCAGAGTGCCGATGTGGATGTAGGACCGAACCTGCTGGCTGTGGAGCAACACGGCCAGCTCTCCGGTGGAAGAAATCGCTAGAATCTCGGCGCCGGGCAGCTCCAACGAACGTGATTGAAGGCTTTCCGGGCGGGCAACCAGAACTTCCAGTGGGCCGCCTTCCCAAGTCGCGCTGTACACGACACTCCGTCCATCGGAAGCGAAGCGTGCCATGCGGACCGTGCCCCTGCGAAACGTGATCTGGCGATACGTAGCAGGCGGTGGGATGGGCCGGTGTTCTGCCATGTAACCACCAGCGAATGCGGCTGCCACAATCAGAAGAGTGGCTGCGCCCCAGGTCGCAACGCGCCCCCGCCGACGAGAGGCGGGGGCGACTTCTGTCTGAACTTCTTCGCGAGTCCGAACTCCAGCGGCAAGCGCGGGCATACGTTTCGAATCGGTATCCCGTTTCAGGCGCTTGAGGTCGGCGCGAAGTTCCGACGCGCTTTGGCAGCGCAATTCCCGATCTTTTTCGAGCGCCTTGTTCAGAATAATTTCCATCTGCGGCGGTAGTTCCGGATTCGACTGCATCGCAGGAGTGGGTACCTTATTCAGAATTGCTTCAAAGACAACGGCCGAGGTCGGTCCCGAGAATGGCTGCTTGCCTGTTGCCATTTCGTAAAGCACCACGCCGAAGGAGAACAAATCGCTCCGATGGTCCAGCGGCTCTCCGCGAGCCTGCTCAGGCGACATATAACCAATAGTTCCCATTGCCGTTCCCGGAGTCGTGAGTTGGTCGGAGCTGATGGCAGTGGGCGCGCCTAAGGTGGGCAATGATCGGTCTACGAGATGGCTGGTTTGGGGCGTGAGTTTCGCCAAGCCAAAATCGAGGACCTTGGCCTGGCCTCGTTGGGTGACAAAGATATTCGCAGGCTTGATGTCGCGGTGCACGATTCCGCCGGAGTGAGCCGCATCAAGAGCATCTGAGATCTGGATGCCCAGTTCTAGCAGCTGCGCAGGCTTCAGCGGACGGCCATCGATCATATGTTTCAGGGTCTCGCCGTTCAAATACTCCATGGCAATGAAAGCTTGCCCATTCTCCTGGCCGACGTCATAGATGGTGCAAATGTTGGAATGGTTCAGGGCCGAAGCCGCCTGTGCTTCACGCTGGAAGCGGCTAAGAGATTGAGGGTCTTTGGCCACGTCGTCAGGCAAGAACTTGAGCGCGACAAAGCGGCGCAGCCGGGTGTCCTCAGCCTTATAGACGACCCCCATGCCACCGCCGCCGAGCCTTTCCACAATGTGGTAGTGCGAGATGGTTTGGCCGATCATCTGAGGATGCGTGGGCTCTTGCGTCGCTTCATCTTACGGACGCGGCATCTGCTAGTCAACGAATGACAGCCCTCGCCGGCCCTCGCAGCGGGCCTGTCGAACCCAAAGCACTACATCACAACTGGGTAATAATCCGACAGAAACTATCTCTGTCAAGGCGTCTGGGCGCCCTGCGTCTCGACATAGATTGCGTAGAGAGACTGGCTCGCGGTCATGAACAACCTGTTTCTCTTGGTGCCGCCGAAACAGAGGTTCGCGCACGTTTCCGGAAGATGAATCTTGCCGATCAGCGTGCCATCGGGTGCGAACACGTGCACCCCGTTGTAGCCTTCCCCCGCCCATCCGGCAGCGGACCAGATGTTGCCGTCCACGTCGCAACGAATACCGTCGGATGAGCCCGGCGACATATTCACAAACAACCGGCCATTCTTCAGTCGCACGCTATCCACGACGTCATAGACCCGAATCGGAAGCGGGTCGCCGGGGTTCTTCGGAGGTCCCGTATCCACGATATAGAGCCTTTTCTCGTCGGGAGAGAAACACAGGCCGTTGGGCTTATCCATGTCGGTGGCAACGACGGTCGCCTCGCGCGTTTTCGGGTCGAGCCGGTAAACGTTGGCAGGCAGCTCGAAGGGAGCTTTGTGTCCTTCGTAGTTCGACATGATGCCGTATCCAGGATCGCTGAACCAGATAGCCCCATCAGAATGCACCGCCAGATCATTCGGCGCGTTGAGTTTCTTGTCCTGGAAACGATCCATCAGCACCGTGATCGTGCCATCGTATTCGGTTCGCGTTACCCGTCGCGTATCGTGCTCGCAGGTGAGCAGCCTGCCCTGTCGGTCCCGATAGTTGCCGTTGCTGTAATTCGAAGGGCTACGGAAAACGCTGACTTCTCCAGTCTCCTCCAGCCATCGCAGCATTCGATTGTTGGGGATGTCGCTGAAGAGGAGATACCGCCCATCCGCAAACCATACAGGTCCTTCCGCCCACCGCGTGCCCACGTATAAACGCTCGACCGCAGCGTTGCCGACCTTGTATTTTGCGAAGCGCGGATCAATCACCTCGACGGCCGGATCGGGATAGACCACCGGACTTTTCCATTCTTGCTCCTCGGCAAGCACCCAAGGTTTGAGGGCAAGCGCCGTCGCGGCACCGGCCGTAATGTTCATGAATGTGCGTCTCCGCATTGGTCTCTCCCGCGGGCAGGAAAATCCGCCACGAGGCACCTTATCACGGCCTTTTCTGCCATCCTATTCCCTCTGTCGCGAACCCGGGCGTTGCACGAATGCCTTATCCCGTCTTTCGCGGTATCGTCAGGACATTCAGCACATGCCGCGCGGAAACTCACGTTTACTCTCTCCGCTGGGCAACTAACGGTGAATGGCACGGTCTTCCGCCATCCTCAAATCTCAGTCGGCTGACAAGGTTAGCTAAGTTCGGGGGCAATGCATTTGAGTTGCGTGTCACCGCAGGGTCAATTATTCCGAACCGAGAATCGTGCTGGGAGGAACGTTTTGCGAACGCACGCATTCCTCCTATACTCTCACGCGGATGTTTTCAGCCTTAGCGAGGCCCATGGACCCCGACCGCCGCCAGCACCCGCGCTTCAAAGTAAGAGTCCCGGTCGAGTTCTTCAGCGACGGGAGCGACTCTCCCATCCGCGGCGCCACGTCCGACCTCAGCCTCAGCGGATGCTACATTGAAACGGTCTTCCCATTCGCCATCGGTACGCGTCTCGAGCTCAAGCTGCAAATTGATGGCACTCTCCTCGTGCTCGCCACGGTCGCCACCTCCGACCCGCAAGTCGGCACCGGCATGAATTCACCCGCATGCTCCCAGAGGACATCGACGAACTCCGCGCCTTCCTCGACTCCGCCCAGAAGTCGGAATAGCGCCGGCGTCCGCCGCTTTGTGCGCAAGGACGGCCAACCCTGGCGAGTCAGTCTCGACGCCCGGGTCGAAAGGAAAAGATTTCCGCACAAGACCCATTCCATAACCAGCAACTCGCGGCTGTTCGCCGTCTCGTTCTAGGTGGACTACCCGTTCTATGCTCTACCCACGCAATGCCGCTACTGGCGCAGCCCGATTCGAGGATGATTGCTCACTCCCATGTGGCAGTCGCCTGCCATCCTTTTACAGCAAGCCATCTCTGCTTGCGTCATGGTCGAAGTGGGTAAACATGCAAGCGCAGGCGTAGCCGTCCAAATCAAAGCCAGAATGAAAGCCAACGTGCAACGCCCCCTTCGCCATTTCAGATGCTGCATCCCGGGCTCCGCAGGTAAAGCGGCTTCGTGCGCATGCCATAATCATGGCTTGGAATCACTCTGTCAAATCGCCAGAGGAAAACATTGACGGATTTGATCGTCGGACGAGGGTTGAAGTGAAGGCCAATTCCACGGTCACGCTCGCGGAAATACACGGGGCAGGCTCCATCCGGCATATTTGGTTCACGATCAACTCGCCCAGTCCCTTTCATTTGCGCGAGCTGGTGCTCCGGATGTACTGGGATGGCGAAACAGAGCCGAGCGTGGAAGTTCCTGTCGGAGATTTCTTCGGAACCGGGTTCGAGTACGAAGATGTTCCGGGCGCACATCGCGGCCAGAAATACCAATCCTGGTGGTCCTTGCCCATCACCGTGCAGGATCGCGCCCTGAACTGTTACTTCGAGATGCCGTTTGGAAATGGAGGGCGTGTCACCTTGACCAATGACGGAGTGCCGGACGTGCCTAATCTCTATTTCCATATCGATTACCAGGAGTTCAGCGATGCGCGGGGGATGTCGAACAAAGGCCGTTTTCATGCCCAATGGAGGCGCCAGGTGACACGCGCCTTTCCTGAGTCTGAGTCGGGCGGCAAGAATGTGGATGGCAAGAATAACCACGTGTTCATGGAGGCAACGGGTAAGGGCCAATTTGTGGGAACAATCCTGAACGTGTTCGGGCTCTCGACTGGATGGTGGGGCGAGGGCGACGACATGTTTTTTGTTGATGGAGAAACCGCCCGCGCAACCATCAACGGAACCGGAATGGAGGACTACTTCAACAACGCGTGGATGTTCCAGAAAGAATTCAACTATCCGTTTATCGGCTATTCCCAGCAGGGGAATCGGGACTGGACAGGGAGCCATACCATGTACCGTTTCCATATCGAGGACTCCATCTATTTTCGGAAGTCTCTCCGCGCGACGATGGAACATGGTCACGCCAACGACCGGGAGGACGTTTACACCAGCGTAGCCTTCTGGTACCAGACCGAGCCGCACCAAGAGCTATTCCCATTGTCGCCGGTCAATCAGAGGCTGCCCAACGCTCTCTGGAAAATTCAGGAACTCGAACAGAATTTACCGAACTGAGCAGCCACGGCACAACAGTAAGGCTCTCAGGGCTGAAGTTCGAATCCGAGGTCCGACGACGGGCGACTGACGACCAACGACCAACGACAAACGACCAACGACTGCCTCCCATATCATGAGATCTGTTGGCAGCCGGACGGATGGCGGGATTTGCAAGACTTGCCGGAGTGGGTCATCGGTCCGGGGTGAGTTGGCGGTTGCGAGCAGGGTAACTGCTCAGGCGAGTTCGTGGCCCTGAGCGGGTGTCCAATTGCTGTCCAGTAATTGTTCCGTTGGCTTCCGTTGCGGTTTTTTAGGTTGCCACCCGAGTCCCGCAAGTACCTCGGTTTGCTTAAAGGCGCTAGGTTCAAGTCATAATAATGCCCACCATTCGACGTTCCGGACTTCTCGTTCCGCCACATCGTCGTTAATCCGCTGGACCGATTAATCTGCTTAATCTGCTGCACTCAGAAGTGCCACAGGAAAGTCGCGGAACAACTTCTCCGGTGTTAGGCAGGTATTGTTTCCGGTTTTTTCCGTCGTCAACATCCCGCCGGTGATGACATTCCTCCAGTTCACCGGGGAGCCATCGGGTAGGACGAGCTTCGTGTCTTCCCAATTCTGAGCGGTTGGAGCACTGGTAGAAATCTTTGAGACCCGCGAAAGCCACCGCGGAATTGCTACCAGTGATGACTCTGCATTGTTCTTGCGAATAAATGCGACGACGTTTCCTGAACGATCTCCTGTCGTCTCAAGCGGCAAGAGGTCGCCATCGCGAAACAACTGTTCGTGTTCTCGCCGGTGCCGGATGGCTTTTCCGAGCAAGAACAGTTTCGTTCCGCCATCCTGCCAGCGGTCGACTACATCGCGCGCCAACCGTTCTGAATCCTGGACTTCGGAATGCGCACGATGGAGAGTCTCCAGCAAGTTTATGCGCCGCGCGAAGTTTACTGGCCGACGGTTATCCGGATCCACCAGCCGCAAATCCCAGAGCTCCGACCCCTGGTAGAAATCCGGTACGCCGGGTGACGTAATCTTGAGCAGCACTTGGGAAAGGCTGTTGATCATGCCGAAATAAGCGATCTTCTTTACGAAAGAGCGGAAATCTTGCAAAAAGTCCGTGCTCTGCTCCGAGGACAGAATTGTCCCGGCAAATCGCCGGAGAGCATCTTCATGCCGTTCGTTGGGCCGCGTCCAGCGGGTGTGAACCATGGCTTCGCGGTTCGCTTTGATCAGATAGGCTTGAACTCTTTCCAGCAATGCGCTGCAACCCTGCTGGTCGAGAGGCCACATTCCCAGCAGCGTCTGATAAAGAAAATATTCTTCGTTGCGGTCAGGCACCGCGCGGCCTTCGATCTCTTCTTTGTGTTTCGAGTTCTGTTTCGCCCACAGGTCCAGGTGCGCTTGCCATTCGTCGGGTAGTTCGGAGAGAACATTGATACGAGCACGAACGTCCTCGCTTCGCTTGGTGTCGTGAGTGGTGGTGGCATTGAGGCTGTCCCGCCAATTCTGCCGGCGTCTTTGGAGAAAGGAGAAGAACTCCTCGTCCGAGGTGGCTTCCGACGGTTGTGGATCGCCGCCCACCTCGTTCAGCGACAGCAGAGGATGGTAAACATACAGCGCTGTGTCCTCTACTCCCTTGGCGACAATCGGACCGGTCAACTGTTGCCACCGCATGACGAAGGCCAATCTCGCCTCCTGCTGATCCGCTAGCACGTGAGGAAGATTCAGCAAAAGCAGGACTTCGCGCACGAAAGCAAAACCAGCAGAATTCAGGTGGGGAGCCCTACGGCGGGCTTCTTCGAGCGCGCGCTCTATGTATTTGGCAGCCAGCTCAGGCACCTCCATGGTGCGAATATAAGTGCGGTACACCGGGAGACAAGCCGTGACTTCGATCAAAGCTTCCACCAGTTGGCCGCTAGGCAGTTCCCGCGCATAGCGGTCATGGGAGGCAAGCTCCGCCAGTCGCTGCCCGAGGGTGCGCATCTCCACGCCCAGCAGAGTGCTCATGACGAGCTTTTTCTTCTGGTAAACCACGTCAGCAAATTTGTGCTCGCGACCGACAAAGGCGGAATAAATCTGTTCTATCTGCTTTGCTCCTTCCGGGTAGACGAAAACTCCATTGGCCTGATTCAAGTAGTCATATCCGGTGGTCCCGCTGACTGGCCAGTCGCGCGGGAGGCTTTCCTGGCGGGAGAGGATTTTTTCCACCAGCACATAGCTCGTGGGAGAACTCGCCGGGGCGTCGGGTGAGGCGAGCCGCTCTTGCAGCCTGATCAAGTAAGCAAATGGGTCACGAAGTCCGTCGATGTGGTCGACGCGAAGCCCCGTAAACGGGCCTTTCGAAATCAGCCGGCAAAGACTGCCATGGGTGGCTTCGAAAACTACGGGATCTTCGACGCGGACTCCCACCAGATCTGCAATGGTGAAAAATCTGCGGTAATTGATGCTTTCGTTAAGATTCTGCCAGTACGCGAGTTTGTAGTTTTGTTCCGCGAGCAAGCGCTGCAAGCTGCTAAGGCTGGCAGGATCGTTGGGAATGCCGTTGAGTTCGCGCAGGTTGTTGACAAAATCAGAAATTTCTTTGCTGCTCTTGACCAAATCCCATAAACGGTTTCGTGCGGCTTCAAATCGCAGGCGCCGGTCGGCAGCGCTTTCGCCCGAGCGACGGTCGAGATTTGCGATCTGTGAGAGGGAAGCGAGAATGCCGGAATACTCGTGATAGGTTGGGGAATCTCCACCCAGAGTCTCCTTCAGCCGATCAACGCGGTGATGGAGAATTTCGTGATAAGAGCGGGGAGCCAGCGGAAAGTAAGATTCGAAATACTGGAAGAAGAACTTGCCGTCCTGGAATACCAGTTTGACTTCGCCGGAATCCAGCACCTCACCGAATGGCCGCCCCAGGACAGGAAGAAGTATTTTCCCATCGAGACCCTGGGACCCGGGGTGCCATTCAATGTCGAAGTAGCCGGCAAACGCCGATTGCGGGCCGTTCTCGAGAACATCCATCCACCAGGGATTCTCCAGGCTTGCCGCCATATGATTGGGCACGATGTCGAGCACCAATCCCATGCCCCGCTTTTGCAATTCGTCTTGGAATTTTTGCCACTCCTCTTCCGAACCCAACTCGGGATTGATGCGTGTAGGATCGGTCACGTCGTATCCATGCTCGCTTCCTTTGCGGCTGCCCAGGATCGGAGAAACGTAAATATCCGAGATACCCAGTTCGGTCAGGTAATCAAGAATCGTGCACGCATCTGCAAACCGGAAGTCCTTGTTGAACTGCAGACGATAGGTTGCGATAGGAATGCGTGCGGGAGACATGTCAGGGCTGAAGCGCGCGAATTTGCAGTTGAGCCGCCAGATGAGTCAGTTCGTCGAAGCGCTGCTGGACAACGGGGTCGGTCTTCGCTGCACCCCGGCCGTTTTGCCCGAACGCCTTCACCAGCGGGGGATAGCAGATGTTCTGGGCTTCCCACAAGGTTACGGGAAACGGAAGTGAGGGGATGAGGTCCAGCAATTTTCTCAGTCTTTCCGCCGCCACCAGATCGTCAGGATTGGCGGCGAAGCCGGTCGCTTCTTTCTCGATGCGCTTGCGGATCACATATTCGAGGGTGGTTCCGTCCAGAGCGATGTTGGTGGCGGTAGTTTCCTTGAGCAATCCTTGAATATTATCCGGATCAAGGTCGGGCCGCTCGAACGATTGTTGTAGCTGGCTGTTCAGTGCAACTTCCGCGGCTGATTTAAGGGCATGGGGTACCGGGATCGCCAATCCACTGAGGAAGCGGATGAGAGGAGCCTGATTTTCGAAAATGGTGCGGTAGACCGCCCCGGTCGAAGCCAGGGAGTCGTTCAAAATAATGTTAATGATTCTTCTTTGTTCGTCGCGGAAGAGTTGGCGCAGCGAAAACGTTTTCTTTGTAAAGCCTTGATCCAGCATGACGATCACGTCCGCTGTATCCGCCTGGGAGAAGGCCTCGACCAGTTTTTGGTGGAGGTCTTCGTTGCCGGCAGAGTCAGAGGGCCGGACCCCGACGGTCATGTTGTGATCCCCGAGGTGCAGAACGGCAAAATCCAAGGCCGCGGTTTCCTGGGTGATCGTAGAGCGGAATCGGGCCGAACCGGTCGCGAGACGCATTTTGCCTTCTGCCTCGACTGAATACTTGTCACGCTCTACTTCATAGCAGTAAATGCGAGTTTTATCGCCGTAGTTTTCAAACAGCGAACTGATAGCGTAATGCGCTGCCACCCGCTCGTTGTCCACGTACGCGGGTTTTACCCACTTCTCGAAGATCTGCGCACCATTTCCATACTGCGGAATATTGCTCTTCGCCAGCGCGAGGTTTTGCAAGAATTCGGACTCGAGGACTTGGTCACAACATTCCTCGGCGAGTTGCAAGGCGCGTCCGGCGTAGTGAATCACCTGCACGGTTTCCAGACCGGAGAGTTCATCAAAAAACCACCCACAGCTCGTGTACATGAGCAAAGCATGCCGCTGGATCTCAAGAAGCTTCAGAGCGGTGACCTGCTGTTCGGGACTCAGGGATCGAATGGCATGCTCTGCGAAGAAGGCGGACCTTGAATCCTCGGAGCGATCGAGGATGACGTTGATATATTCATCCCTCGCTTTCCATGAGTCCTTGAACAGCTTGCCCAGCTGATCCTCGAACGGGGGCGCCAGCCTGTCGCGCAACCAGTCGAGGGCTGCTCGCAGAGGACCACGCCATTCCTGGTTCCGAGCATGCCCACCAGAATTGCAGCCACAGTTGGCGCGCCAGCGCTCGATCCCGTGCGCGCAGCTCCACGAACTATTCTCTACGATTTCGACGATGTGCTCGGGCGGGTTATTCTGCAAAAACTCGGCATAATTAGTCAGCTTGGCGAGTTTGTCGGCCTCAATCTGATGCAGGGCATAGCTCAGCGCCATCTCTCCGTAGTGGTGATGATGCCCATAGCTCTCGCCGTCAGTAGCTACGTGCACAAGCTGAGGACCTTCCCGGGTGTCGCTGAAGCCACTCACCAGGCGCTCAGCGAAGCGCTTCCCGTCATTCAGTAAACCTTCGAAGGCGATTGCCTGCGAAATCGGGCCATCGTAGAAAAAAAGATGGATTGTTCTTCCCGAGGGCAGTTCAGCAAGGTAAGCCCGGCTGGGATCAATCCGGCCACCGCTCACGTCCTCCCAGTCGGAACTCTCTTTGGGGCGCACACGGTGGGCTTGGCGAGGCGCCAGGATGGTGAACTTAATTCCATTCTCTGCGAGCACTTCCAACGTTTCGGTGTCCACTGCCGTTTCGGGCAGCCACATCCCCTCAGGCCGCCTGCCGAATCGGTGCTCAAAGTCGCGGATCCCCCATTTCACTTGAGTGACCTTGTCGCGGCGGGTCGCCAGGGGAAGAATCATGTGATTGTATCCCTGCGCCAAGGCCGACCCGTGCCCGGAGAACTTCTCCTGGCTCATTTTGTCCGCTTCGCGGATGGCTTCGTAAACTCTCGGAGCGTTTATCTCCAGCCACGACAGAAGCGTAGGACCGAAATTGAAACTGATCTGGCTGTAATTGTTGACCAGACTCAGAATGCGGCCTTCTGCATCCATGATTCGTGAGGTCGCGTTGGGAGCGTAGCATTCGGCCGTGATGCGCTC
Source organism: Acidobacteriota bacterium (assembly GCA_003225005.1). GTDB lineage: Bacteria > Acidobacteriota > Terriglobia > Terriglobales > Acidobacteriaceae > Sulfotelmatobacter. The sequence continues at coordinate 37,353 of QIAN01000178.1, forward strand.
ATTCCAGTCGTGATAGGGATACGCCGAATCCTGCAATTCAAGCGCTTCGAGATAAGGATTCTCTCGGGGAGGCTGGTAGAAGTGGCCGTGAACGCAAATGTACCTCATGCCGGCTCCCATCCTGATGACAACGATTCAAAAACTACGAAAGAATGTGGATGCAGTCGCAATGCAAATGGTTTCGAGAATCGCACCTCGCGAGCCAAGGCTTTATCCGGCCCATTCCAATCCGAATCCGCGGAATGGATTCTCGTGTTCCATGATCCTTCGAGCCGAGTCAGTTCCAGCACCAGGGGAAAACCTGCAAAATTGAAGACCATGGCGATTAGGCCGGCAGCAGTTGCTCGTTTCAGAAGGAGCGCGGAATCTCCTAGCTCGCCGACCTCCCAATTCGATGGCTTACCCAAATCTTTTTCAGTCCGGAAGCGAATAAGCTCCCGATAAAAGCGCAGCAGAGTGCTGTGAGGTTCTTGCGTTCTCAGCGAATGATGCAATCTCGATCGAAGGAACGTGTTCTCGTCCTGCGGGTCCGGAACCTCTTGTTTCCATTCAAAAGTCGCAAATTCTTCACGCCTGCCGCGGCGCACAGCCTCGACCAACTTGGCGTCGCCATGACTGGTGAAGTATTGAAAGGGCGCCGTCTCGCCATACTCTTCGCCCATGAAAAGCAAGGGTACGAAGGGCGAGAGCAAGCTGATTCCAGCCGCAAGCTTAAGCGCTTCAAAGTTCACGAGGGTGCTCAGCCTTTCTCCCGCGGCGCGATTTCCCACTTGATCATGATTCTGGTTCGAAACCACGAAGTGGCAAGATGAAATTCCCCGGGCGGAGTTCCCATGTCGCCTTTGCCGAAATTGCGAGTACTGTCCGCTGTAGCACCAACCGTCCATCAGAGTCGATGCCAAATGAGAAATCCGCCCGAAATCCGAATAATATCCTCGCTTCTCACCGGTCAGCAGCGCGTGCACAGAATGATGAAAGTCATCACTCCACTGAGAATCCAACCCGTACCCACCCCGTTCCCGAGGCAGCAAAACACGTGAATCATTCAAATCGCTCTCCGCGATCAGGTGAATATGCCGACCAAGGCGCTGCGATAACCTTCCCGCAGCCGATTGCAGCTCCGCCAGGAACGGATTGGCGCTGAAATCGAAAATGCCATGAATCGCGTCCAGCCGCAAAGCGTCGAAATGAAATGTCTCCAGCCAATAGAGCGCGTTCTCGATAAAAAATCTGCGTACTTCGTCGCTGCCCGCGTCGTCAAAATTGATGGCTTGTCCCCAGGGAGTTCGATACCGGTCGGTGAAATAAGGGGCGTACGCACTCAGGTAGTTGCCTTCCGGCCCGAGATGGTTGTAGACCACGTCGAGAGCAACCGCTAAACCTTGGGAATGAGCAGCGTTGACCAGCCTTTGCAGGCCTTCGGGGCCGCCATACGTGTTCTGTGGTGCGAAGGGAAACACGCCGTCGTATCCCCAGTTGCGAGAGCCGGGGAACTGAGCGATGGGCATCAACTCCAGGGTGGTAATTCCCAAACTTGCCAGTTCCTCGAGACGTGGGATCAGGGCCTCGAACCATCCTTCCGGCGTATACGTCCCCACGTGAAGTTCGTAGAAAACGCTGGACTCTAGAGATATCCCCTTCCACGTCGGATCTGTCCACTGAAACCGGTTCACGTCTACGAGATGCGACGGGCCGTGCACACCCTGGGGTTGACATCGCGATGCGGGATCAGGCAGTTCGCGCGAATCCTCCAGCTGGTACAAATACGGGGCTCCGGGCTCCAGACCATCGACGGTGAGGTGGTGATATCCGCGCTCCTCCGGTTCCATCGCAAGAATGCGTTGGTTCATGCCCAGAAGGTGAAGGCTCGTCCGACGCGAGCGCGGAGCCCATAATACAAACTCCCACGCCCCCTTCGAAACCGGGGTCGCACCCAGGCGCCTTTTTTTTAGGTGAGAGTCAGTCGATGACATGATGGCGAGAAGAAGTTTCGGGTCAACGTTCTAGGCTGGTCTGGACTGGCGGGATCGTCCGCTTTTCTCGCGCATGCGCAAGGAGACCGAAGTGTCCCAAACTAGCACCGGTATATCTAACCGGTGCCGAGCGCAGCGACAATACAGGGAAGTACTTATTCGCCAAGCGCCGACCCATTTTAATCGCAAGCCTATTGAAACCGGTATCCCGGCTTGAGCGCGCAGCGGTAGACCCTGGTTTGGTCAGGATTGACTCGGGCGTTGCAACTTGCCCAACTGAGAAACAGGGATGGCCCCAGGGGGAAAATAACGGTTTGGCCGTCGATTTCGGCTTGAATGTTTACGCCCTCGGCGGCGGAAGGCAAGGTGAAGTTCAACCCTTCTCCAAAGATGACGGGGTAAGACTCGTGGATGATGTCACTCACCATCGGGTGGAATACTTCCGCCTCCAACAGAAATGTTGCGGTATCGGACCAGTTGCGGGCCGTCACACTGATCAGTTGCTCGCCTTGAGGGAGATGATTGGACTCGATTTCGGTGAACGGACACGGTCCGGCAATGCACGAAGCTCTGGCATCCCGCAACTCATTGCCGGGGCCTGCGTCGAGAGAGGCGGATCCTAGCGCGGCCTTCCACTTGCCATCAGGCGAGCACGGATGCTGTCCTTTACAAGCTACGTTGCCTTTATTCTCGACTTCGAAAGTCTGCACTGCGCTGCCGACATTGATTTCCGTCAGGGCCTTGATCGAATATCGGACGCGAACATTCCCCACTCTGATGAGCGGTTGGTTTGACGGCATCTTCGTCCTGCTGGAAACAGGGACCATGTGTGCGACATAAAGCTTGTCACCCACAAATTCGTGAACGTCCAAAGGCTTGTATTCGGGATGGCGAAACTCTAGCGTGACCGCCTGCCCTCTTTTCACGCTTCGGAGCAGTTCAATCTTGAAGAAGCCCGACGAATCCGAGCTTACCGGGTGTATGGCGAGACCGCCGTCAGCAGAAACCTCCACATCGGCGATGGGCCGCTCCTTTCGAGTGTCCGCGTCCTGCACCGTGACTGCGCCTTGTAGAACAACCGGCTTTCGAGTGCGCCAACCGAAAAGAAGAAGCGCGGCGCCTGCCAGCACCAGGGCCACGAACGATGCGACCCCTATCTGGACCTGATGTGTTCTGGTCATGTTTTCTGACATCTCAATGATGACACAGGGCAGGTTAAGTTTTCACCGGTCATCGATCGCGGCCTGAAAATTCATTCCCCTTGGTTTTCTTGATTCTGGCTAGTCGCTTTTCTGCACCGGAGATTCATTTACTATTTAAGGTATAGCGAAAACGGATGACAGAATCTAGAACCAGGCAGCTTTCGAGGCGACAACTCATCCGGCAACTCATGGGCGCCAGCCTCTGCGTGCCTCTCGCTTCATTGCTATCGGGCCGCACCGTTCAGGGACAAAATAAAACGGAGAAGCCTCAGGGGCCACCCGGCTCGGCTCCTAGCCTGGCCTCACTTTCACCCGAAGACGACCAGTTTCTGAATGATCTGGAGAGTGCTAACTTCCTCTACTTCTGGGAGCAGGCCAGCCCGAAAACCGGCATGGTGAAAGATCGTTGCAACCTGCACGTGAATGACCAGGGAATCGTGGCCAGCATCGCGGCAACCGGGTTCGGCCTCACCGCACTCTGCATCGGTCACCAGCGTGGCTTCATCTCCAGTGAAGCTGCGCTGGAACGCGTTTTCGCCGCCTTTCGATTCCTGTGGAAAAAGCTGCCTCAGCACCGTGGATTCTTCTACCACTTCGCCAATATCAACACCGGCGAACGGGTTTGGGATTCGGAAATTTCTTCCGTGGATACAGCCATTTTGTTGTGCGGAGTGCTTAGTTGTCGCCAGCACTTCCGCCATCCCGACGTTTCGCAACTCGCCGATTTGATTTTCAACCGCGTCGACTGGACCTGGTTGTCGGAAGATACTTCGCTGCTGCCACATGGATGGACCCCGGAAATCGGTTTTCTGCCCTCACGGTGGGATTATTACAGCGAGTTGATGATGATGTATCTGCTTGGCCTGGGATCGTCCGCTCATCCCCTCAAGCAGGAAACCTGGAGCGCCTGGAAACGCCTTACGTTCGAATACGACGGCATGCGCTTCATTGGCTCGTTCGCCCCTTTGTTCGTTCATCAATATTCCCAGGCGTGGTTCGATTTCCGCGGTAGACGCGACAAATATGCCGACTACTTCCAGAATTCCGTGATTGCCACTGATGTTCACCGCCGCTTCTGCGTGGAGTTGGGTAAGCAGTTCCCGGACTATAGCGATGACCTGTGGGGAATTACGGCCTCCGACTCAGATAAGGGCTACGTCATCTGGGGTGGTCCGCCAGCCGTCGGACCCATCGATGGCACGGTTGTGCCTAGCGCTGCCGGCGGGTCGCTGACCTTTGCGCCCCCAGCTGCCCTGCGTGTCCTCAAAACTATCCGTAACCGTTACAGCTCGGCCTGGAGCAAGTACGGATTCGTAAACGCCTTTAACCCCCTCAAAAACTGGTACGACCACGACGTAATCGGCATAGATACGGGAATTACCATGCTCATGGCAGAGAATCTTCGTACCGGCTTCGTATGGGACACCTTCATGAAGACCTCTGAAGCCCAGCGCGGAATGCAGCGCGCTGGTCTGCTCACCTATTACCCAGCGAAATTCTGAGCAATGTCGCGCTGCGCTGGAGCGCTGCCTCCGCAACCTAGATGGTATTTCTTACATCCAACGCTTGCTCGCTCCCAGAAGAGTCTCGCAGAACAGGGTAGGGCGGTCTGTTTTGTCGGTTGCGCGGCAGCTTCCGGGAGCCGGCAAGTTCTGTTCAAGCGAACCGGACCTGAGAAGTTTAACGTGAGATTTTGGACCTTTTGCTTTAAACTTAGAGGATGTCCGACGCCACTGGTCCGGCGCAGGGGCGCACCGCTCGAGGATTTCCTTAGCTCAGAGCAAAATGCACCTCTTTAGGACTAAACCATGATTGGCAAACAGGACTTCTGGAGCGGATGGCAGGAGCGGCTCTCCGCCCTCCGGAACGTGCCTCCGGTCCTGAAAATCGTCTGGCGATCGGGCCCAGGGGTGGTCACCTTCGGGGTTGTCGCCCGCGTGATTGCCGCGCTGTTGCCGGTTGCACTGACCTGGATCCCCAAACTAATCATCGACATTTTGGTCCGCCTCATGTCCACGCACGGGCCCATCCCGTCGCGCCTTTGGTGGCTGGTGCTTGCCGAGTTTGGTCTCGCGGTAGTGAGCAGCATCGTAACCCGCATGATCGACTACTCGGACTCCCTGCTGGCGAATAAATACACCCGGCATGTGAGCATTCAGGTGATGAAGCATGCCTCCGAACTGGATCTGACGGCTTACGAAGATCCAGCTTTTTACGATCGGCTGGAACGCGCGCGGGTGCAGGCCACAGACCGGCTGGTCATGATTCAGGCGATTGGGCGGCTGGAACTGCAATTGATTACCGCCGTGGCCTGGTCCTTGGCGGTGATGCTCTATTCGCCCTGGCTCATGCTATTGCTGACTTTGGCTGTGTTGCCGGCATTTCTCGGCGAAACCCACTTTGCGTTTCTGGGATACGCCAAGAATTTCCAACAGACACCTATCAGGCGCCAGCTCGATTATCTTCGCCAGGCCGGAGGCACGAAGGAAGCCGCCAAGGAACTCAAACTTTTCAATCTTGGCGACTTTTTCACCCAACGGTTTGCGAAACTCTCTGACATCATTTACGAGCAAGATGTTGCGCTCGCCCGACGCAGACTCGGGGTTGGCTCGGCTTTGTCGTTCGTCAGCACCGCCGGATACTACTCGGCGTATGCCTATGTGATCTGGCGGACCATGGTGGGAAAGCTGAGCATCGGTGCGTTTTATTTTCTAACGAACGCCATTCTTCAGGCCAGTAGCAATATTCAGCAGGTTTTCTCGACACTGTCCGGGATCGCGGATCAGGCTTTGTTCCTCACTGACCTGCTCGCGTTTTTTGAAATGCAGCCCACGATCCGCTCCAAGCCCAACGCTTTGCCCGCGCCGCGGCCGATGGTTCGCGGATTCGAATTTCGCAAGGTCTCGTTTTCCTATCCGGGAAGTTCTCGCCTCATCCTCGATGGATTGAATTTCCGCTTTCATCCCGGTGAGCGTGTTGCGCTGATCGGCGAGAACGGTCAGGGCAAAACCACGATAGTAAAACTCATCACCAGGCTGTACGACCCCACGGCCGGAGAGATCCTACTCGATGGCATCGATTTGCGGGAATATAGCCTCGAGGATCTCTACCGCGAAATTGGCGTCATCTTCCAAGACTTCATGCGTTATGAGATGACGGCCCAGGAGAACATTGCCGTGGGCCGCATTGAAGAGATCGACAATCTGTCATTGCTCCGTAGCGCCGCCGAGAAAAGCATGGCAGACGAAGTAATTGCCAAACTGCCGCGCCATTACGAGCAAATGCTGGGTCGGAGATTTGATGGTGGTGTGGACCTCTCCGGTGGAGAGTGGCAAAAAGTGGCGCTGGCTCGGGCCTATCTCCGCGATGCGCAGCTTCTAATTCTCGACGAGCCTACCGCTGCCCTGGATGCGCGCAGCGAATTTGAAGTCTTTCAGCGCTTTGCCGAACTGACAAACGGGAAAATGGCCCTGTTTATTTCCCATCGGTTTTCCACCGTTCGCATGGCAGATCGCATCGTAGTGCTCGAAAATGGGCAGATCGCCGAAGACGGAAATCATGATCAACTCACTCATCTCGGCGGCCGCTACGCCGAAATGTTTGAAATGCAAGCCGCCAGCTATCGTTAAGGATCCCGAGATACTATGCCGGACAACACTCACGTCGACATCATGATTGCAGAGGAAGAGCGCCACCATGAGCCGGCCGGGGAGGTTTTGGATTCTCAAGTGTTGCGTGACGGGGGCGCGCAGTTCGCCGCCCAGCTGGGCTGGTTGCCGGGTACGCCTGCCTCGAGCACCTTCCGGGAGCGCTGCCGCCGGCTGGCAAGCGCGCTCAAACCCTTGTTTGCCGCGGTGGAGGCAACTCCTTCGCATGCACCGCTGTCTGCCGATTTTCGCTGGCTTCGTGACAACATCCCGCTGGCGTATTCCGAGATGCTGAATGTCACCACCGAACTCAAGCCTTTGCGAAGGCTTCCCCATGCTCGTGCTCGCAAGGGAGAGATTGTCCCTCGAGTGTTGGCCTTCGCACAGGCATTTCTCGACCTGGCTGATAATAGCTTCAACGAGCAGGGATTCACTTCGTTTTGCCAGGCCTTTCAGGAGACAACGGTTTTGGATCTCCGCGAATTGTGGGCACTGGTCCCGGCACTGAAGCTCATTTTGTTGGAACGAATCGCTGCCCGTGGTCGTTGCCTGGTGAAGGATCCTACCAGCGACGCTTTCGCGGTTGGGGTGTGTATACGCAGCCTGCGCGACGTAACCCACGCTTCATGGAAGGCCGTGCTGGAGCCGCTGGTTCGGTTTGACGAGATTCTCCGGCAAGACCCTGCAGGCGCCTATCCTCATATGGATTTTGAAAGCCGCGATCTGTACCGAGATCGGCTTTCAAAAATTGCTCGGCATTCCGACTTAACGGAAATGGAAGTGGCGCGGGAAGCACTCGCCCTGGCGCAGCTGGCTCACCACAAGGCCTATCGTGATGCGCGGATCGCCCAACGAGAGTCCCATATCGGGTTCTATCTCCTCGGGAAAGGAGTGGCTGCCCTTTATCAGCGAGTGGGCTTCATGCCCAGCTTTGTCGAAAAGCTGCGTGACTCGCTAGCTCGGCATCCCGATGAGTTCTTTCTTCCGGGAATTGCGATCCTTACCTTCGCGATCATCACCGGAATACTCTTGTTCCTCACCCCACGCGAGAGCACGCCCGCACTGATGCTGCTCTCTATGTTGTTCCTGCTCCTACCCAGTTCGCAGAGTGCAGTGCAAGTCATGAACTATCTGGTCACGACGTTGCTGCCGGCGCAAATTCTTCCCAAGCTCGATTTTTCCGACGGAATTCCCGCCGACTGCGTCACTCTCGTAGCGGTACCCACTCTTCTGCTCAATGAAAAGCAAGTACGAACCTTGGTGGAAGACCTGGAAGTGCGCTTTCTGGGCAACCACGACCCCAACGTGCATTTCGCTTTGCTCTCCGATCTGCCGGACTCCGACCAGCCCGCACCGGAAGACAGTCCGCTCATTGATTTGTGCGCCAGCCTGATCGCCGAATTGAACGAGAAATATGCCGGTCACGGTGTGGGCTCGTTTTTTCTGCTGCATCGCCACCGCGTCTATAATCCGCGCGAAAAAGGCTGGATGGGATGGGAACGCAAGCGCGGTAAATTGCTCGATCTGAACCGACTGCTGCGCGGCCAATACGATAGTTTCCCGATAAAGGTGGGCGACCTCTCCGTGCTTGCCAAAGTGCGCTTCGTGATCACTCTCGATTCTGACACGGAACTGCCACGCGGATCGGCCGAGCGCATGGTCGGAACCCTGGCGCATCCACTGAATCAGGCGATCATCGATCCCGACAAGAACATCACCATCGCCGGTTACGGCATTCTGCAGCCGCGGGTCGGAGTGAGCGTGCAAAGTACGGCTCGGTCGCGTCTGGCCGCCGTTTATGCCGGCGAGACCGGCTTCGACATTTACACCCGCGCGGTCTCTGACGCCTATCAAGACTTGTACGGGGAGGGCAGCTACACGGGCAAGGGGATCTACGAAGTCGATACCGTCCAGCGTGTGCTGGATCGGCGCTTTCCGCGCAATGCTCTGCTCAGCCACGACTTGATCGAGGGAGCCTACGCACGCGCTGGCCTGGTCAGCGACATCGAAGTCATCGAGGACTATCCTTCTCACTACAGCGCCCACAATCGCCGCAAACACCGCTGGCTGCGCGGCGACTGGCAGATTGCGGGTTGGCTGTTCTCGCATGTTCCGGAGGAATCCGGCGCGCACGTCGCCAATCCAATCTCGCTCGTTTCTCGTTGGAAGATTCTGGACAACTTGCGCCGCAGTCTGGTGGAACCCGCTACTTTCCTGTTGCTGCTATTCGGCTGGCTCGCGCACAGCCGCAGTCCGGTTCTGTGGACTCTAGCCACGATATTTATCTTATTGATCCCCACCTGGTTTGAGCTGGCTTTCAACTTGGTCCGCGCCATCGTTGAACGCAAGAGCCTGATCGCCCACGAGGCCGTGAGCGCTTTCTATGCCGCCAACTTCACGGTACTGTTGACCCTGGTATTTCTGGCGCATCAAGCTCTGCTTTCGCTCGATGCCGTGGTGCGGGCGCTGGTTCGCCGCATGGTGACCCGCGAACGGCTGCTGCAGTGGGAGACGGCAGCGGAAGCGGAAGCAGGCACCCGCCGCACACCCGTAGATCGGTATTTGGATTGGATGCCTTTCCTGGCCATCGCCATCGGTCTTCTGATTTGGGGCGTGCGGCCCCATTCGTTGCCCGCGGCCCTACCTGTGCTCTGTCTGTGGGCATCCAGCAAGTTGGTCGCTTTGTGGCTCAATGAATCGCCATTGGACTCGGCCCATGACCTTCCGCGTCAGGATGCATTATTTCTTCGCAACTCTGCTCTTCACACCTGGCGCTATTTTGCCGAGTTCTGTACCGAGGAGCATAACTGGCTCATCCCGGATAACGTGCAGCAGGAACCGCCCGCGATCGCGGGCCGCGTTTCACCAACCAATCTTGGGTTCCTGCTGAACGCGCGCCAAGTTGCCTGCGAATTCGGATATCTCACTGTTCCGGAGCTCGCCGATCTGACGCAGCGCACCCTGGGCACGGTATCGCGACTGCGGAAGCACAACGGCCACTTGCTGAATTGGTATGACACGCGGACTCTCGAACCCCTCCCGCCGTGGTTCGTTTCTTCGGTTGACAGTGGTAACTTGCTGGCTTCGCTCTGGACCTTGCAGCAAGGCTGTCTCGACCGCTTGCGCCGGCCGCTGCTCGATCGAAGCTGGGCAGAAGGTCTGCTCGATTATCTTCGGGTCCTTGTCGATTTGCGAGTTCTTTCTCGGAGGCAGATTTCGAGCTACGAGTCGAACCTAGAGAGCGAGAATTGGCTGCCTGCCGCGTTGGATCTTCCGCTGGCTCTCCCTGAAGAAACGCGCTCTCCGGCAAAATCCAGGAATGCCTCCGACGCTCAATGGTTTCGAGAGCAAACCCGCCTAAGGCTCGAAAGCTTACACAAACTGGTACGGTCCCACAGTCCCTGGTGGTTGCCGGAATTCAGCTTGCTGCGGAACGATAGCGTTGTGAATGCGAAATTGATGGATCTGGTGCCTTTGCAGCAGCAGCCGCGTGCCATCAGCGATCTCGAAGACCGTCTCGCCAGGGCCATGGCCTCGGTTCCAGACGAAGATAGGTTTCTTTACGAGGGCCTCCAGCAGTTGCTTCCAGAGGCAAGATCCAATGCCCTGCGTCTGATTGATGAGCTGAGACGCATCGCCGTTGAAGCTGAGAGGCTGGGCGATAATATGGACTTCGCGTTTCTTCTCAACCCCCACCGCAAACTCATGTCGGTGGGCTACGACGTGCAGTCGCAGCAATTGCAGCCCGCCTGCTACGATTTGCTGGCCACAGAGTCCCGTACTGCGATATTCGCGGCCATCGCCAAAGAAGACATTCCCCAGGATACCTGGTTCCTGCTCGGTCGCGGACACACCCTAGATCATGGCCGTCCCGTTTTGCTTTCCTGGACGGGAACAATGTTCGAGTACCTGATGCCGGCACTGTGGATGCGGTCTTTCTCCAACACTTTGCTCGAACGTTCCCGCGTCGCTGCCGTGCGTTCCCAACAGGCTTTTGCCGCCAGCCGGGGAATTCCGTGGGGAATTTCGGAATCGGCTTACTTCAAACTTGATGAAGCCGGAAATTACCAGTACCAGGCCTTTGGTCTGCCTCAGCTTTCCCTGATGAAACGGGAATCAAAAGCGCTGGTTATTTCGCCCTATTCCACGTTCCTGGCATTGAATGTCGATCCTTCCGCGGCGCTGCAGAATCTGCGCCGCATGGAAAACTTGGGCTGGAATGGGGCATACGGTTTTTACGAGGCTGCAGACTATACCATCTTCCGCAGCCGCTTCCGCTGGTCGCGCTGTCAGGTGGTCCGCTGCTGGATGGCTCACCATCAGGGAATGAGCTTGCTCTCCATCGCCAATTTTCTGTGCAGCAACGTGGTGCAGCGCTGGTTCCACACCGACCGAAGAGTGCAAGCCACCGAACTTTTGCTGCACGAGAAGCCGGTTTCACACGTGCGTCCTGCGGAATTGCCCTACGGATCTGCGGCAGCGTAGTCTTTTCACCGCCAAAGGCCCGTTTCTCTTCCCCATAAATCGCCGGGTTATGTTTCGGCTTCTGCCGGCGATGGGGTGCTATGAGCCCCGTCTGGTGGTGATCGATGGAGGCTTTTGCCCTTCCGATTAGCGCCTCTAAAGCAACCTTTTCCTTCAAAAACCTGATCAGAGTGGGAATAAGTTCTGCTCAAACTATAAAATAGCCAAAACCATAAAATATCCAAACCCCTGCCACGCCTGGAGAGTGTATGCGATTTGTGAAGGGTTTCTTACTCCTGTTGACGTCGACTCTGTGCTTGGCCCAATCCCCCGTCGACCGTATCACTGCACCGATCGAGTTCGGCCTGACGGTCCCCTTGAAGGGCAATCTGCACGGCGGGGCGAGGCCAGAGTTCGATCAGGGTCGGGTTGACGGCAGCATGGAAATGCAGGCTGTTTCGCTGGTATTCAAACCATCTCCAGCCCAACAAAGTGCTCTTGACCAATTGCTCGCCCAGCAGCAGGACCGGATGTCGCCGAACTACCACAAGTGGCTGACTCCAGTGCAATTCGGCGATCGCTTCGGAATGAGTAAGAGCGACCTCGGCAAGGTAATTTCCTGGCTGCAGTCGCAAGGCTTGACCGTGACCCGAATCGCCCCCAACCGCAACGAGGTCTTCTTCAGTGGGAAGGCCGCTCAGGTCGAGTCGGCCTTTCACACTGAGCTCCATAACTACCTGGTGAATGGCGAAATGCATTTCGCCAATGCTACCGAGCCCTCGCTGCCGGCTGCGCTGTCCGGTGTCGCTCTCGCGATTAGGAATCTTCACAACTTCGAACCAAAGCCCAGAGCGCGCGTTCGCGAGGTGCCCGCCAGTGAGGCCTCGCCTCACTTCACTTCCAGTATCTCGGGGAGCCACTTCCTCGCTCCCGATGACTTTGCCACGATTTACGATGTGCAGGGGCTCTATGGCGCCGGAATTGACGGGACTGGCCAAAAGATCGCTGTTATCGGCCAGAGCGCGATCAGCTTGACCGATGTCCATAATTTCCGCAGTGCCGCCGGTCTTCCGGCCAAAGATCCCGCTCTCTTGCTGGTTCCGGGTTCAGGGAGTTCCACAATCTGCCCCGGGGACGAGGGCGAATCGGATCTTGATGTGGAATGGTCCGGCGGAGTAGCGAAAAATGCCAGCATCATCCTCGTCTACGTAGGCGTGCCAAGTGGGCAGACGTGTTCAAACAGAACCAACGGGGCTTTCGATGCATTGGACTACGCTATTAACCCAATGCCCGCAGTGCCACAGATCGCAACGATTATCAGTATCAGCTATGGGCTGTGCGAAAACACGAACTCCGCGACAGGAATTACCCAGGCACAGGCCCTGAGCCTCCAGGCGTTGGCGCAGCAAGCCAATATGCAGGGCCAGACCATTACTTCCGCTTCGGGCGACAACGGCGCGGCCGACTGCGAGGACCCTCAGACAACCTCTGCACTTCGAGGTCTGGCGGTCGATATCCCGGCCGCTATTCCAGAGGTAACAGGAGTTGGCGGCAACGAATTCACTGGGGATTCCGCCACGTGCCCCTCGACTGGTTGCCCTAGTAACACCGCTCCCGCCGATCCGCCCTACTGGAGCGGTTCGGGCGTCGGCACGGACACGATTTCGTCCGCGCTGGAATACATTCCCGAGATGGCTTGGAATGACACCCTCGATACCACCGATAACCCGCAGGGATTTCTCTCGGCAAGCGGCGGGGGAGCCAGTATCTATTTTATGAAGCCTGCGTGGCAGGCAGGCACGGGTATGCGAGCCGTGCCCGACATCGCTCTGAATGCTTCACCGTTTCACGATGCATATCTATTTTGTTCCGAGGATGGTCCAAATGGCACAAAGGTACCAAGCTGCACCAGTGGCTTCCGCGACCCTAGCCAGAATTTGAGCGTCGTCGGCGGCACGTCTGCGGGAGCTCCTACGTTTGCTGCAATCCTCGCACTTGTCGACCAGTCCCTGATAGCTAGCGGCTTTGAATCCGCTCCGGGCTTGGGACCCATCAATTCAATCCTGTACAAGCTTGCTGTCTCTAATCCTGCTTCGTTTAACGATGTCACCAGCGGCGACAACATTGTTGCCTGCACCAAGGCAAGCCCGAATTGTCCGGCGAGCGGCGGGCAGTTCGGTTTTAAGGCTGGTCCTGGCTACGACCAGGTCACCGGACTCGGCTCGGTTAACGCCAACACCTTGGCAGCCGCGTGGGCGGGCACTCCTAACTTCACGCTCCAGACCAATGCCGCAACTTTTTCTGTGGTCGCTGGTAATCCCGTCCCGGTTACGGTGACCGTTCACCCCTTGAATGGCTTCAACTCGGCCCTCACTTTCACCTGTTCGGACCCCGCGTCAGAATCAACCTGCGTGCCACCTTCGGGGGCTACGACACAGTCGTCCGTGACCTTCAACATTACGACTACTGCGCCCACGGCTCGTCGGGGTTCACCTTTCAGCCGCCGTGGTGGCGTGTTCTATGCGTTGCTCGTTCCCGGTCTGCTCGGTATTCTCATTACCGCCGCGCAGCGCAAACCTAGCGCACGCGGCATGCGGCTGCTGGGGTTGATAATGGTTCTAGGTTTTTCCACGCTGTGGTTGGGAGCGTGCGGCGGCGGCAGCAGCAGCAGTAACAAAAACCCCGGAACAACAAAAGGGACTTACACCGTGAAGCTAAGCGCTACCAGCGGCGGCACGAACCCGATCAGCAACTCCACGCAGGTGACGCTGATCGTGCAATAGATATCCAACCCCGCGGGCAGCTTCGACCGCGGTTAGACTGCAAATCAATCAGAACCGCCACGCATGGCGCATTATGTGCAATCGGAACCACGAACTCCTAAGCGAGACTGCAACTGCTTGCAATATCGCCGGCTCAGCCGGAGTCTGGTTCCATTGTCGAGCAGGACCTCGTATTCTCCATCCAGACGGAGCCTCAAGCCTCGGACCCGGTCCAGATTCACGATGGTCGAACGGTGAATGCGGCAAAACACCCCCTGGTCCAATTCTTGGTCGAGTTCCGCCATGCTGCGGCGCAGCAGATGTGTTCTGGTTCCCACGTGCAGGCAGGCGTAGTAATCCGCCGCCCCGATCCAATCAATCTCCGAGACTTTCACGAACGAGACCTGTCCAGCGTTCTTGAGGGCTAGGCGCTCCATTCTTCTGGGAGCATCTCTGCCATGCGCGATCCGTTCCTTGGCGCGCCCGAGAGCTCGGTCAAAGCGATCGTTATCAAACGGTTTCAGCAGGTAGTCGAGCGCCCCGGCCTCGAAAGCCCGCAGCGCATATTGATCGTAAGCCGTGACAAAGACTACGGCGGGAGGCAAATCTCTGCCGAGTAGTTCAAGCACGTCGAAGCCGTCGCACTCCGGCATTTGAACATCGAGGAAGACCAGGTCGGGTTTCGCGTTGCGAATCTCCGACAGTGCCTCCATACCCGAACCGCATTCGCGAACAATTTCAATCTGCGGATCATGCTTCAGCATCACGGAGATGTTCGTGCGGGCGAGCGGTTCATCGTCCACCACGACCGAGCGTATCTTCTTAGGAGGTTCCATCGAGGCGGGGTGTTCTGCCGAGCGCACGAATCACCCCTCCTTGATTTGATCAGAAACGATTTGATCGGAAACGACCTGATCGGAAAGGACTGGAACACAAACGAACGGCACGCGGACCATTACCTCGACTCCACCCGGACCTTGATTCTTCATGCTTAATTCAAACCCGTCGCCGTACAGGCGTTCGAGGCGGGTTCGCACATTAGAAATCCCTGTCCCGGAGTGAGTCTTTTCCCAGCTCGCAGGCAGGGCGGGACCTTCGTTATAGATGCGGACAGTGAGCATACCATTAGAGCGAGAGGCCGTAATCCGGATCGCGCCTCCTTGCACTCGTTTCGCGATCCCGTGTTTGACCGCGTTCTCGACCATCGGCTGCAGAATCAGGCTGGGAACCTGAGCCGCAAACAGGTCGCTGGGCACATCCGCACTCAACTGAAGGCGGTCCGCGAATCGCACCTTCTGGATGTCAAGATACTTTTGGACAAACTCCATTTCCTCACCCAGCGGCACCTCCTGTCGGTTGGAATCCTCCACCACGCGGCGCAAAAAGTCGCTCAACTTCGCAATCATGTTGACGGCAGCATCGTTTCTTCTCTCGCGCACCAGTCCCGCAATGGCATTGAGTGTATTGAAAAGAAAGTGTGGCTCGATTTGTCGCCGTAGAGCGTTGAGTTGCGCCTTCGAGAGCTGCTCGTTGAGCCGTGCACTCTCGGTTTGTTGAAAGGCCAACCGCTCTCTGGAATCCAGGATGTGGCTGACCAGGAGGATGGCGCCGTAAAGGAACAAGTATTCGAGAAGCCCGTTGCAGAACTTGTGTAACCAAAGATGCGCAAACGGATCTGGAGCTGGGTCCTTGGCCCACGGGTTTAGAAGCTCTTCCAGCGAAGCGATCCAGGCGGCGGCGACCAGACCGATGGTGGCACAGGCAGCGAGGTGCCTGACCCAGGTAGAGAAGGGCCTCAATTGCACCGGAGGATATCGGCGTCCCAGGCGCATCACGAAAGGCGTCGCCAATATCCACGGCAGCCAGGAAACGAGCAGTGTTACGAACAACTGGGGCCAGGCGTGGTGCATCCCTTCCGAGCGCATGACGACAACGTTCTGCGTCGCATCAAAGAGCCCGACACCGAACCAGATCGATGCAATCCACAACCATGGCGGCGACTTCGAGCGCATGGGGTTAACGTCCATTTGGCTAACTTCCATTTTGAGAATGATATTCTACGGCTCGGTGGGAGAGGTTAACAATGCAGGGAATCGCCTGCTCCGTGCAGCGGACGGTCTGGCCCTGCCAGGGGCCGGGCGCGATACTAAGCCATCTTGATTGTCGGCTGGAGGCTATCGTGAAATTCGCTCTCACTGCTTCTCTGATCTTCGCTCTCTGCTTCACATGGCTGGCGGCCGCGCCGGAAGAAAAATCGCCCAAGCCGCAATACGATTCCAAGGGCAACCTCCTCCGCCCCGCCGACTACCGCGACTGGATGTTTCTTTCCGCCGGGTACGGCATGAACTATAGCCCCAGTCCAGGCAGCCACGAGATGTTCACTAACGTCTTCGTACAGCGCTGGGCCTACCAGGAGTTTCTCAACAGTGGCAAGTGGCCAGATGAGACCGCCTTTGTGATCGATGAACGGGATGCGCAAAGCAAAGGTTCGATCAACAAGACGGGTCATTTTCAAACGGACCTGACGGGTCTGGCGGTCGAAGTCAAGGATTCCCGCCGCAACCCTGATAAGTGGGCCTACTATGGCTTTGACGCGGATGGCCAGACCGCCGAGGCCATGCCCAAGGGCAACGGCTGTTATGCCTGCCATGACGCCCATGCCGCTGTCGAACATACGTTCGTGCAGTTCTATCCCACGCTGAAGCCGGTGGCGAAGAAGTTCGGCGTTTACAACGAAGCTCGAGAACAGGTGAGCGACGCGAAGTAACAGCGAGCAGCCGGGCCACGTGACATCTGGCAGTCTCCTTCACCGCTTCGCCCTAAGGAAGTTTTTAGCCAGCAGCCGGGGAATGGCCCTTTCACCTGGCGGTGAGTGGCCAATGCACCGAAGTTCTCCTTCCCTCCTGCCGATCATGAGGTTGCCAGCCTTCATTGGCAGGCTCAACCCTGGACCCGCGAAGTCAACACTGGTGTATGATCGTTTATTTTCGATTGCCGAGAGGCATTTCTCGCTTTCCAGGGGTTCGGTTTCGAACCGGGGGGGAATGTCCTCCTGTGCAAAACCCTCCATGCTTTGCCTCTTGCGCTGTCTGGCACGAACGAGTACCATGAAATGGTTCTCATTGGCCACGTTCCCGCGCTGGCCTTCCGCGCCCAGTGGTTCCAGACGGCGCGACGGACCTGTTTAAGGAAAACCGATTCGGAAAATTAGGAAGTCATCCAACGAATTAAAGTTCATTTCGAGCTAGCTTCATGCGTGTGCGTGACTCCTGATCCAGTGCCGCGTAGGTGCGACTTCTGTTTGGGGCTGGAAGCTCGGAATGCAGCTGTGAGTACGCTGGCCTTCCGTTGTCAAGGAATGGCGAACCCCCCCGGCAGATAGCGAATGAGTGCCAAGCAGGTACGGTATTAGAAACAAACCCCGCAAGGGTACTTTTCTGATGTGTGGCAAGTGGGCACGCCGCAAGGCAGCTTGAGAGGATTATGAACGCAGGACCAGGAAGACCCTCCGGTGGCGGAGGAAGAGGAAGAAGGCGGCGCGGTCGCCGTCCACCCAACCATCGTGGCCAGGGCACCGGCCCCGGCCGCGAGCGACAGAATCAAGACGGGATTTATACCGCGCCCATGGACCACAGCTATCGTGCTGTGATGTCCGGCAACAACGGCCATCGGCCGGGCCGAAGCCGCCCCGGCTTTGCCGCACAGTATCCACAGCCCGAGCCTGAGCCCCTACCGACACGCGAGGACGCCAACTCCCGCATCTTTGCTTTCGTCGACGACCTGTTCTTCGCCGCCAAGATTCAAGAAACGGCGCGTAAGCTGAACGTAAAGGTTGAGTTCGTCAAAAGCGACAAGGAACTCGCCGACCGCATGCAGCAGAATGGCGAAGAGAAACCGTCGCTCATCATCTTTGACCTCAACCATGCCAATGCCAAACCCCTAACGCTCATCCCCAAGCTGAAGAGCAAGCTGAAAAAGGGAACATCCATCATTGGCTTCCTCTCGCACGTGCAGGGCGACCTGAAGCAGAAAGCGCACGAGGTGGGATGCGACATGGTGTTGCCGCGCTCGGCTTTCTCGCAAAATCTGCCGCAACTGTTGCGCCGCCACGGCGCTCCCGAGGATCAACCCCCGACCGTTCAGTAGGGGGCTGGCCCAGCCTGTGCTCCTACCCGGGAGGCCATCCCAGGGCCCGTCCACCCAAAAGATGGACGTGGAGATGAAACACCGACTGTCCCGCGCCCGGACCTACGTTGAGCACGGTGCGATACCCGTTCTCGATGTTGCGCTGACGGGCGATGTGCGCCGCCGCCAGATGACATCGGCCAATCCATTCCGCGTCTTCGGCGCGGGCTTCTTTCAATCCGGCAAAATGCTTCTTGGGGACCACTAAGACATGGGTCGGCGCCTTTGGATCGATGTCTTCAAAGGCGAACACCTGTTCGTCCTCATAAACTTTCTTGGCGGGAATCTCTCCTCGAATGATTCGGCAGAAAAGGCAATCCTGGTTCGTATCGGGCATCGCTTACACACTCTCGGGCACAAACAATAGCACCTGCTTCGTGGGTTGTCAGCACCGGTCTGAACAGTCATCCCGCCATCGAGAGGATCCGCTATGTGGGAAACAGCCACAACCTCGCTTCAATCTAGTCTTACCAAGAAGACCGAACCTTGAGATGTGTGGGTTTCACTAACCAGCTGTTGTGCGCGCCGGCGGTCGTCGTTGAGGACGCGCACTCGTACCCACCAGTCGCCGACGGGGCTGTTGAAATGTAGGACTTTGGCGGTGCGATATCTGCGGGCCAAGTAGTCGGCCAAAGTCGTAGCTGTGTGTTCGTCCGCGAATGAACCGATCTGCACTGCCCAACGACCTCCCGTTTCAGCCGAGGGGGGACTTTCGACGAGCTCGACTTTCACCTCGGCCACACCGGGTTGAACCACGTCGATCTTTCGTGCGGCGGCGAGTGAGAGATCCACGATACGCCCAGGGATGAAAGGTCCGCGGTCAGTGATCCGAACCAGCACCGAGTGCCTTGTCTTGACATTGGTAACCCGAACAATGGAGCCCAGCGGCAGAGTTCGGTGCGCCGCAGTCATGGCGTTCATGTTATAGACTTCGCCATTGGATCCGCGGCGATTGTGGTAGGGCGGTCCATACCAGCTCGCCAGCCCCGTCTCGGTCATCAGAGGCTTGGCGCCGCGAGGAACAGAAGACTCGTGGAGATCAGGGGCCGCAACGCCTTTGTTTCCGCCAGAGGAGCGACGGTTCTTGGTATTGCCGCTGGAAGTCGTGCCTTCTTGGTTCACTTTATCGGAGGGTTGCGCGCTCGCGGGCTGCTCGGCGTCCGCGATTGGCGGAGGAGGCGGCACGCTGACCTTCGCCTGCTTGGGATGGCCGCATCCGTTGAGGAACAGAAGCGCAAGTAGAAGAACGAGCATCATGGAGGAGTACGTAAGGCGTGCCAACGCACTTTTATTTTCGTGCAGACCGCTGTTGCTGCTCCATATAGTCAGCTAGTTGAGTAAGCTTTTCCGAGGCGACACGCAACGCCTTGGTGGAATGCTGGCGCACGGCGGGCACAACCTCGTCGTTCAGATACTTGATGAATTCGGCGCTCTCCTGTTCGAGCCGTTCTGTCGTCTCGGCCACGGTTTGGCCTACGCGTGCTGAAGCTTGCTCCACCTTGCGGTTGAAGTTGGTCATGAAACTCCTCGCGATGATGCCTGAGAACACTTGCGTCACTGGCGCAGATGCCCAGGCCCGCCTATTATTTCGCTCTCGGAGCGCCCGGTCAATGGCGGGGCATAAGAAAGCGCAACGGCGTCGCGCCGACATCTTCGCGCCAGCGAAAAGCAGTTCGCACGAGACGCGCATGCTTAGACTGCTTTACACTACGTCCGTCTTAATTCAACACACCCCAAACTGACCGGAGATGGAAGCGTGAGCAGGCCTACGACCGCCCCTTCAGACACCCTCGGGATTGGCACTCCCGCCGGAAATCGGCGATTCCGGCGTCGCCTGTTGAGCTGGTATGACCGGGTCCAGCGCGATTTGCCGTGGCGGGAGAGCCGAGATCCCTACTGGGTGTGGGTCTCTGAAATCATGCTGCAGCAGACGCGTGTGGCGGCTGTGGTAGAACACTACAAGCGCTTTCTGCGGCGCTTCCCGACGGTGGCGAAACTGGCGGCAGCGCGTGAGTCGTCAGTGTTGACTGCCTGGAGCGGGCTCGGCTACTACCGCCGAGCGCGAATGCTGCACGCGGCTGCTAAGAAATTGGTGCGGGATCGCGAGGGAAAGTTTCCGACCACCGCGGAAGAGTTGCGGGAACTGCCCGGCGTGGGGCGCTATACGGCGGCAGCCATCGCCAGCATTGCCTTTGACCATCCCGTAGCGGTCGTGGACGGAAATGTTGAGCGCCTGCTGCAACGAGTTTTGGGGAAGATGCTCGCCACCGAAGAACTGTGGACCACGGCGAACCACTTGCTGGCCGCGAAGCGTCCCGGTGACTTCAATCAAGCAGTGATGGAACTGGGCGCAACCGTCTGCACGCCGCGTCAGCCGAAGTGTCTTGTCTGTCCTGTCATGGAAATGTGCGCGACGCGAGGCCAGTTGAAGAGTGCGGCAAAACCTCCGCGGCAAAGAAAACGCGAGATCCACTACGTGTTCGATGGGAGAAAAGACCAGGTACTGCTGGTGCAAAGAGCGCGGGATGCGGCGCTGATGCCGGGGATGTGGGAACTGCCGCAGGTCACGAATGTAAACGGCTCAGGCCAACCTTGGCTCACGCTGCGGCATTCAATTACGGTGACCGATTATGTGGTGCGGGTGACTCGGAGTTCGGCACCACAGGGAACTGAGGGGGTCTGGCTCGCTAAAACACGTCTTACGAAATTACCCCTGACGGGTCTAACGCGAAAAATCCTGAGAGCGGCTCACTTCATCTAAAATTAATAGGCCGGGCCAGGTCAGAAGGGATCCCATGCGCTGGCTACGACACATTTTCGGAGGGCGAACCATGGCGGCACTGACGGCGGGTACCAAGGCGCCGGATTTTGAGCTGATAGCAATGGATGGTAAGCGGTTTTCCCTGCAAGAGGAGTTGACACATCGGCCGGTCGTGTTGGCGTTCTTTAAGGGGTCATGTCCGGTGTGCCAATACGCATTTCCGTTTCTGGACCGGCTGTCCAAGGCCTACGGCCACCAGAATGTGACACTGGTGGGGGTCTCGCAGGACGATCCCCAAGCCACCTCGGCGTTCGTGAAGGAATTCGGCGTGACGTTTCCGGTGCTGCTCGACATCCCCGGCCACTATCCCGTCTCAAACGCATACGGACTGACTAACGTTCCTACGGTGTTCTGGATCGGCCAGGATGGCGAGATCGAAGTTTCGAGTGTCGGCTGGGTAAAGGCAGACGTCGAACAGATCGGCCGCAAGATGGCGAAGGCGGCCAGCGCGACCCCGGCTACGCTGTTCCAACCCAGCGAGGAGGTGCGTGATTTCCGCGCCGGTTGAAGCTCGAAAAACTGATCCCGCGGTCTGCGGGACCATCAAGCCCCTAGAGCCGCATGAGCATTTACCGCGATCTGGGATGTGACCAGCCGTAGAGCTCGCGGGCGGAACCAGATGACTGTGACCCGCGCAAGAAATCTGGAGACTGAATTCCGTAGCCCGACAGCCCTCTCCGCAACCTGAAGGACCTTGGCCTCCTGCCGACCGAGAGTCGCAAGAGTTCGTGTCCTCCCGTACCCGCGCTCCCGATACTCCCTTTACAAACTCATCCTAGCTGTCCTTTACAATTCCTACAGGCTCTAACCATAAGGCTTTCTTGCTGCTACCCGCGCGCCGCTCGTTCCGGGGAGAAGTTTATCTATGCAACAGATACTGCACAGAAGTGTTTGTGTCGGCCTTCTAGCGCTGCTTGGGCTGTGCTTGCAGGCGCGGGGAGACCCGGGCGGTCCGGTGCCAGCGCCGACGGCTATCCGGCGTGCGGACTTTTCGGTTCGGCTACCAGGAGCGGCGTTTGCCGCCATGGAAACAATTAGCCCCGACCACATCCGATGGCATGTGCGCTTTTTGGCACATGATCTGCTGGAAGGCCGGGGGACAGGCCAGCGCGGCGGCGATCTCGCGGCCGAGTACATGGCAACTCAATTTGCCGAATATGGTCTGAAGCCGGCGGGAGACAGCGGCAGCTACTTGCAGAAAGTACCGCTGGTCGGTGTAACCACCTTGCTCGACACCACATTCTCGCTTGTACCGCACCACGGAGCGGCGATGGAGTTGAAGCCGCTCACCGACTACGTTGCTACGGATCAGACACAGCAACCGCAGTCGGAGGTCAATGCGGACATCGTATTTGTGGGCTACGGTATCGAAGCGCCCGAATATAACTGGGACGACTACAAGGGCGCCGACGTGCACGGCAGAGTTCTGTTGATGCTGGTGAGTGAGCCGCCCTCGGATGACCCAAAGTTCTTCAAGGGCAAAGCGCTGACCTATTACGGCCGATGGACTTACAAGTACGAAGAAGCTGCACGCAAGGGTGCGGTGGGAGTGATTTTGGTTCATCAAACCGAAATGGCGAGTTACCCCTGGGACGTGGTGCGAAATTCTAACTCGGGTGAAAAGTCGTACTTGAAGTTGGAAGGCCCGGCGTTGAAAGTTGCGTCATGGATACATCTCGATGTGGCTGAGAAATTGGCGGCTTCCTCTGGAATGAATCTCGACAAGATGATGGCGGATGCGCGCTCGCGGGATTTCCATCCCGTGAATCTGGGCGCGAAGCTTAAGGCGCACATGGTCAGCAAGGTCCGCGACCTTCAATCCAATAACGTCGTCGCCCTGCTGCCTGGTTCCGACCGCAACTTGAAACAGGAAGCCGTGATGTATACCGCGCATTACGATCATTTCGGAATTCGTCCTGACATGCCCGGCGACAACATCTTCAACGGCGCGCAGGATAACGCCACCGGTTGCGGCATTCTGCTGGAGCTAGCGCGGGCTTACAGCGTGGCCAGCCAGCGGCCTCGCCGGTCAATTATCTTCGCGGCGGTAACAGCCGAAGAACAGGGCCTGCTGGGTTCGGAATATCTCGGCAAGCATCCGCCGATTTCCGCAAGCCAGATTTCATTGGATCTGAACTACGACGACGTGAAGCCGCTCGGGGCGCCGGAAGAAGTCGAGGTTTCAGGAGCTGAGCGCACGACGTTCTATGCCGCAGTGCAGGCGACCGCAAACGAATTTCGCCTGGCGATTCGTCCAGATGCCCGCCCCGAGGCCGGACACTTCTACCGATCCGACCACTTCAGCCTCGCCAGGGTGGGAATCCCATCCTTCTCCATCAATGAAGGCATGAAGTTCAAAGGCCACGACGAAGCCTGGGGACTGGAGCAGAACCGCGACTACACGCAGAGCCATTATCACCAGCCGAGTGACGAGTACCATCCCGACATGGATTTCACCGGAGACTCAGCCGTGGCGCGGTTCGGATTCGCTCTGGGATGGGAAGCGGCCAGCGCCCCCAAGCGTGTCGAGTGGAAAAAGGGCGACGAGTTCGAGGCCGCACGATTGAAGAACCAGTAGCGAGCAGCGAACTCTGCCGTCGATTCGCGGTTGAAGATCCCCCCGCCGCGTCTCTCTCACCAAACGATTTAAAATTTGGCCTGCCTGTTATCCTGCGTATTTTTCAGCCCAATTAAGAGCAACTCACTGCCCGTAACTTGGGTAACTTTAGCCGCCGTTGGGCGCATGCTAACCTCGGCCGTATAGGTTTTGCAATCAGCGACTTCCGAGGAGAACGGACGGGGCCGTTCGAAGCACCTCGTTCCTCAGCCTTGGGTGGAGTCAAAACCTCTTACGACGCATGCCCCGAATTCCCTTTTTTCGCTTAGGCCAGGCCCCGGAGACACCGGGTTTGCCGGCACTGGCTGAATCTGCGCTCTCCATTTCGCTTGAAGGTCTGAGCGTGGGTGTCGACAATCTGCGGCACGACGTGGCCCTGAGTCCGCGTTTCCTTGATGCGGCTCGTGCGCAAATGGCGCGGCTGGTAGTCCGCCATGGCGAAGTGGAGGGGTTGCTGGCGGCGGAGGCTGCGGCGACCACGTCGGTACCCTCGTGGATGAGGCCGCAGGTACTCGCGGGAGCAAAGTCTGAGCCCACTGACTGGAAGTCGCTGCTGGCGCAGTTGCACCTGACCGCTTTAAAGCGGTCCAAGAGGGAAGAAAAAATCTCGCTTGATCTGCTGGCGCGTTTAGCCGTGGTGAAGTTCTTGCGTGCGGAAATGAATCTGCAGTTTGCACAGGTGCTGGAGCGCTGTCGCATCCTGTTGAAGAGCTACGACGACGGGCGCCCGCGAAAGGCGCTGGAGTATCGCGAACACGTAGCGAGCTTTCAGGTGAGAAAGAAGATCATCCTGCGCAAAGTAGGCCAGGATTTGTTCCTCACTTTGCGCGAGATCGAGAAGGAGTCTCTGGCGCGCACTCGCCGATCTCTGTTTGGAGAAGACGCGGCCAACGCCGGATCTGACAGCTACGCGCTGTTTGTGAACCGGCTCGTATTCTCCGAGGACGGACGCGACGACTACCTCTGTGCTGAACACTACGTCATGCTGGGCAACTGGGACCGCGATCCCGATCGCTATGGACGCATACGGGAGGTCGTATCGGCTTTTCTCCGCTCTCTCTATGGCGATGCAACCAGTGGCGAGACCATCGACGCGTGGATGAGTGTTCCAGAAAATGCTCACCTTCTGGTGGGTAGCGGAACGTCAGACGATTCCACAGCCGAGGCACGAGCCCGCGAAGAGCGCCTCACGTCGTGGGTGCGGCTGCTGGAAGACGAGCAGGTGATGGAGCATGTGATCGCTTCCTATTTCGTGGTGCCACTGCTCAGCGAGTACTCGCCGCGCATCAATGCGCAGCAGCTTAAGAATGCCCTCTTGTCCCGACCCGAGTGCGACCGCGTGGAGCGGCTGATCCAGGAACATGGCAAGCTGTCGCCCAACAGCTTATACGCCGCGGTGGGCAAGGTGGCGAGCTGTAGAGGAACGGAACGAAATAAAGTGGCAGCGCGTTTCTTGCAGGACTTTCTTCGCTATCACCGGGACTTGCGCCGGTTGGAGACACTCCATGGGGCGCTTGACACAGTAAATCTAGTGGCCAATGAGCGCATGCGGGAGCTTTCGCGAGTCAACGGGACTCTCTATGAATTTATGCTGCCCGACGACCAGCAGAAGCCCGACTCGGAGCGTGTGCTCCGTCATGTCGTGCTCAAGGCCGACGTCCGGGACTCCACCCGCCTGACGCAGACCATGATGGAGAAAGGGCTTAATCCGGCTTCCTACTTCAGCTTGAATTTTTATGATCCGGTGAACAAGCTGCTCGCTAAGTATGGCGCCGTCAAAGTATTCCTGGAAGGCGACGCCATCATTCTCGCGATCCTGGAACGCGAAGGCGGACCGGGGCTCGCGGTCAGCCGCGCTTGCGTGCTGGCACGGGAAATCATTGAGATCGTGCGCGGCTATAACCAATTACTGCAGCAGCGCTCGGGCATGCCCGGGCTGGAACTTGGAGTGGGAATTACGCTGCAGGAGTCAGCCCCGCTCTACCTGATGGATGGCGAGCGCCAAATCATGATTTCCGAGGCCCTGAACAAAAGCGACCGACTCTCTTCCTGCAACAAGCGGGCGCGCAAAGTGATGGACGCTCTTGCCGGACCATTCCATGTGTACGCATTCCAGGCTTCGGATGGAGCTCACGCTGCCGACAGCACCGAAGACTCCATCATCAGCTACAACCTGGGCGGAATCCGAATGAACGAAGCCGCTTTCCGCAAGTTGCAGCAGGAGATCACGCTGCAACCGTTGCAAGTAAAGTTCTCGGCGTCGTCTCCCTTGTCCGACAAAGGCGAGTATCGTCTTCTTAGCGGACAGGTCCCCGTGGATCGCGACATCTTCCGCAAGGTTGTAGTCCGCGAAAGCCGCGTGCCGCGCATCGATCCGAAAGATTTCTCGGTGCAAGGATGGACTGAGAGCTCCTATTATGAAGTCTGCACCGATCCCGCCATCTATGCCGCTCTCGAGAAGAAGAAGGCAGCGAAAACGGCTGGCTCGTGATCGCCAATAACCACTAGAAACCTGATCTTACGCGCGCCGGCCGAAATGGAATCCGAAAAACTGCTTCTACATCCACGGGATCGCCGTTTCTCGTGGCGGGTTGAAACTGCCATTGGGCAAGAGCTTCACTGGCATACTGGTCGAGGCGGTCATCAACGCCACGCAGCACACGCACACTGCTGATCTTGCCGTCGGCATGGATTACGGCGTAGAGCGTGACGGTTCCAGCGACATTCTGTCGCATCAGTTCAATCGGATAGGCAGGATCTACTTTGCGGGTGGCCGCGGGAGCGGATAGTTCTCCCGCATTCGCATTCTGCCTCAATGCAGCGAACCGGATGACCCAACTGCCTCCGGCAGAGTTGAGGTTAGGCATGTTCAGCGTGAGCGAGTAAAACTTCCGCTCGCCAAATATCTCTCGCTCCGCCGGGGAGAGTTTCGATTCGCCATCAGGATGCAATGGATGCACCGCGCCGGTCGAGAGATGTGGCGGAGGCACGCTGCCGATGAGCTTGGGATTTACGGAGTTGCTGGGGAAAGAATTCCTGGCCACAGAATTGCCAGGGGCCGCTGCGATCGAAGAGGTTTTCGGCTGGTCCGGTTGGCCAACATAGAGACCAGAAGGAAGATCGCTCCACGTGGCATTGGGTCTGGTTCCGCTTTCTTTGTCGCTTCCATTCCCACCCCCATCCTTGCCAGTCGAAATGTTCTCGGAAGAAGCGCCGGGGGTGCCGCTGGCTCCACTGTGACCTCGGGGTGTGGCGGCAAAGCTGCCGCGGCGGTTCCCATCCGGCAAGTCCGGAGGCGCGCCGATCGGCGGGCGCACATTGAGCGCGATCATCCCTCCGCCCCCATGGGAAGAACCCGAAGCGGGAAGCGACGGTGGAGGCGGCACTACCTGCGGCGTGACACTTGCGAGAGCAGCAGCACCAGTTGCTCTCCCGCGGGTGATTCGCGGTTCAGCCAGCGGCAGTTGCGGTGCGGGAGCGATGACAGCCCGGGGACCAATATTGATCTCGCCAAGTTGACGAACGGACGCACCCCCCACTCCGGGGGGAGGCTCGATGATGGCGGGTGGTGGGCCTGTGGGATTTTCTTTCCGCGAGAGCGAGCGCACGTCCGGCGGAGGAGCAACGATCGAACTATCCATGGTGGGAATATCGCGAGAGTGCGAAACGCGAGCTGCGACAGGAGGCGGAGCCACCACGGAATTGTCGAGCCGCTGAACGCTACGCGCGAGGCTGGATTGGGGCATTGCAGGGGCTGGTGCGATGGGCAATCGCAGCTTTTCCGACCAGGAGACGACGTTCGGCAGCGCAATGTCGCGCTTCAGCCTGATGGCAGCCGGGGTGACGAGGGTTTGCACGCGGTTATCGGCTTCGCGCGGAACTGAGATGACTGGCTGGCGCGAATATTCAGGATCGGCCTTGCCCTCTCTGCCACGATCCGAGCGTCGCGTGTCAAGCTGCGGCAAGTATTCCGCAGGAGGATAGTAAATGACTTGGGTACGTTGGAAGGTAGAGCGAGGCATAACTCGAGGTTGGAGCGCGAAGAAACGCGTCGCGCCTAAAAGCAGCGCGAGCGCCAGAATGTGATACGCCCCGGATTCGAGGAATCGTCGCCAGGGAAGGCCGCGTTCCACAAAAACGTCAGGCCAGAAGGCTCCGGGCGCGGAGTCGAGATCGAGCGGCAGTTCCCGGGCCGGGAAGACGCCGCGAACCTGATCCAGGAAGGCACGGTGCCAAGGTTCGAGCTCGACCAGAAGGCGGAGCGGCAGCGCACAGTGGATCCATGGAGGGAGCGCTATTTGATCTTCGGGTAGCTGGTTGGGGCCCGGGACGTCGCTCATTGTCTTATGGTAGAGGAGCCAGCCAGTTCTGAATAGCCATGAGTCCATCGTAAGATCGTTATAGTACGATTGACTCGGGGCAGGAGAATAAGCATGAATAGATCGCGGTCTGGCTTGCTGCTTCGACGCGCGCTATGGGGCGTCGGGTTGTCACTGTTGCCGTTGCCCTCGCAGGTGCGAGCCCAGAGTTCGCGGCCTGCGTCGCCGAGCACTCAGCAACCGGTTTCTGCGCCGAAGGATGCGAAAGCAGGCCAGCAGTACTCCGGAATGTATGCCTTCCTTAGAGAAGGCGAGTTCGTGCAAGTCACTATTGAAAACGAAGGAAGAGTGACAGGATTCGTTTCTCGATACGGCGATGGAGAGAGTGATAAGGGAGCGTTCCTCGATCTCTTTTTTACCAGTGGCAAACTTGAAGGTTCCAAGCTCAGCTTTACCACGGAAACGGTGCACGCGGTTTCATTTGAATTTGAGGGCACAGTGCAACGAGGCGAGGGTAAGAATCCAGGGGACGAAGCGTACTACGTGCTTAAGGGCACCCTGACCGAAAATTCCGGCGATGCCAGTAAAAAGATTTCATCGCGCTCGCGCGAGGTTACGTTCAAGATGTTCCCGCAGGATATGGGACGGCAGGCCAGCAAGTAGGGCCGAGAACGGGTCTTCTGCGGTTACCCCGCAGCGCGTACTCATCCTGACTCTACTGGTTAGCGCGAAGGGGTGAAAGATTGAGGCGGCCGCTATGCGCTTTCTTCTTCGTATCAGCTTTATCCTGGCGGTACACCAGATCCAAGCTGCCTTCCGCGGTCGTGGAAGCTTCGGCCAATGCGATCGCCAGCGCACGGAAAGAGCGGCTGACTTCCTGATTTTCCTGCAGGACCACCGGTGTGCCATGGTCAATGGAAGGAGAGATTGCCTGAAAAGAGTTGGGAACCTTCCACAACACTTTGCACTGTGTGGTTTTTTCCACGTCTTCGTCGGTAAAGCCGGGAATCTTCTTGAAGCGATTGATAACCATCCGCAGGCGGTCGCGGCCCGTTCCCTCCTCGAGGAATGCATGAATGCGGCCAGCACTCCAGAGTGAAACCACGTCGGTGTGTGCGACGATCAGCACCGCGTTGGAAAGGTCGGAGAGTAACCGGGTCGTGGCATCGAGCCGGCTGGAAACGTCGACCACAACATAGCGATAATGACTCGCCAGCAGGTCGAACAGGCGCGCCAGTTCCGCAGGCGTGGGCATTGATGGATTGGGCTGCTGCGAGCCGGCCAGCAAGTGCAACCCATCTTTCGCGGTAGTCATCAGACCGTCGAGCAAAGAGGCATCGAGACGGTGCAGGTTCTGCAGGGCATCAAGCACTCCAAACAGCGGACGTAGATTCAAGTGCAGAGCAGCATGGCCAATGGGCGCGAAGTCGACCAAGACGACGCCGCCCTGCGCCTGCTGCAACGCCAGCGCCGTATTCACGGCGGCGGTGGTGGCGCCAGCGCCACCTTTGGCGCTGAGAAATGTAAAAATACGCGCCTTGCCTGCCCCGCCGCGAGCGCGAGTCCTGGTGGAACTGAAACGGGTGAGAGCCTCGAGGAGCGGCGCCGAACCAGCAGAGTGATCCAAATACTCGCCCGCGCCAGCACGCATGCTGGCAACGATAGTCGGTGGGTGAAGCATCTCTCCATTCGCGAAAACGGCGATCTGCAGAGTAGTGTTGCGAATCAACTCAATCGCAGTGATCGCCCGCTGAGGATTGTCCGGTGCGATATCAACCAGCACGACTTCGGCGCGCAAGTCTTGAATTTGACGCAGGATGGAGTCGGTTGGGCCGGCCGGAAAACCGACGTGACTGAAGACAACGCGGGCCAGAGGAGTCTCCTCCAGACGGTGCTGCAAGGCGGACAAATGGTCCTGGTCCTCCGTCAATAGGGCTACAGCAATCCCATGCATAGCGCGGTTCTCACTGATTTCTCTGGGCGTCTGCATGTTATGAACAGAAGGTCCTTCCCGCCAAGTGACTTAGGTAATAGGGTGCAGAGAGGTAGCCTTCCGAAGGGCCCGAATGTGCGGAACACACGGTGAGCAAGCTGGAATCCCCCCCAACGCGAGGCGAACAGCGCAGGAAACTGCAAGGCAAATCCGCCCAAGTGGTCTTCATTGTAAGCTAAGGTGTCGCGGTTGAAAAGGACTCATTAAGACTAAAATGCGGGTCTGGCTCGCAAGTCGGCGTAACTGGCTGGTTAGGCGAGAACCCTATTCGCGGTGGCCGGCAACAAGGCCCGGGGGGCGAGCAGCCGGACCGTCTTCTTCGTGATGGCCATGAAGAGCTGAGATACGCCTGAAAGTCATGGAACTCTCAGCGACCTCTGGAAGATATTCATAAGCCTTCAGGCAGACGGCCACACCAAACCGCATCTCGGCATGCAGACTCTGGGCGCCTGTAACGCGCAAAATCCGAGCGCGGCAGCGTACATGCATGCTCTCACCCAGCGTGATCTCAGAAGGCATTTTCAGCGTCAACTCGATTTCCGAGCCTTCCGTTACCGGCAGATCGGTGAACAAAAATACGCCCCGGGAGCTAACATCTTGGGTGCAGCCGAGCGCCTCGGCACCGTTTGCGATGTCACGCAGAGAAACTGGCAAGTGAAAGGCGAAGCGCTGTCCCACACGTCGTTCAAGTCCAACTGGAGTAGTGCTCATGGCTGATATCACATCCTTGCAGCGAGCGCACTGCCAACTCTAACTCACCCCGGGCGCCGTGGGAAGGCACAAGTTTGTTATTTCGATCGTTGTCATTTCAAAATGATGAGATCCTGGGGTTGGATGCGGTTGTCCAGGGAAAGGCGGCTGGCTATGCGGTACTGGAAAACGCATTTCCGATGACAAATGCGCGTTACTAGACCTAGGCGGGCCGGTGCCGGAAATCCCGGCTGTAGTGCGCCATACTAGCGACAAGAGTCATCGAAAGGTCAATCGTGTCGAAAGATCGTGTTCCATTACGTGGCAACCGGAGCAACGAAGACGGCAAGGCCGCTTCCGACCTGGGTTTTCGCCTGCAGGCTGGCGGAAAGGCCTTACGGCATCGCAATTTTCAACTTTTCTTCGGCGGCCAACTGATCTCCCTGGTCGGCACGTGGATGCAGAGCGTGGCCCAGTCATGGCTGGTTTACCGGCTGACAGGCTCGGGGTTGCTGCTTGGATCAGTTGGATTCGTCAGCCAGATTCCGGTCTTTCTCGTCGCGCCTCTCGGCGGCATCGCCGCTGATCGCCTGAATCGCCAGCGCATCGTTATTGCCACCCAAGTTGCTTCCATGCTGCTGGCCTTCGTGCTGGCAGGGCTGACGCTTTCTGGCCGGATCCAGGTCTGGCATGTATTTGTCTTGGCTGCGCTGCTGGGGGTCGTGAACGCGTTCGACATCCCCGGCAGGCAGTCTTTTTTGGTGGATATGGTGGGCAAAGAAGACCTGATGAACGCGATCGCGCTGAATTCTTCGATGTTCAACGGCGCCCGCGTCATCGGACCTGCCGTGGCCGGCGTATTGGTGGCGAAAATTGGGGAAGGATGGTGTTTCTTCGTCAATGGCGTCAGCTACATCGCAGTGATCATCGGATTGCTTTTGATGAAGGTGGAGTGCCCACGACGCGCCCCCAAGCACAGCTCCCCCCTGGACGATATCGTGGAAGGGTTTCGCTTTGTTATCCACACCGCGCCAATTCGCGCCCTACTACTGCTCCTTGGACTGGTGAGTGTCACGGGGATGCCGTATGTCGTGCTGATGCCGATTTTTGCCGACCACATTCTGCATGGCGGGGCGCGGGGCCTAGGCATTCTGATGGGCGGCACGGGCGTGGGGGCCCTGCTGGGAGCGCTGACCCTGGCATTTCGCTCAGGGGTCAAAGGCTTGGGCCGCTGGATCATGTGGTGTTGCGCGGGTTTTGGTGCGAGCCTGGTGCTGTTTTCACTTTCGCGGTGGTTCTGGCTTTCGGTCATTCTGTTACTGCCAGTGGGATACTTCATCATGCTCCAGATGGCCTGTTCGAACACACTGATTCAGGTGATGGTGCCCGATGCTCTGCGCGGACGGGTGATGGCGGTTTACTCAATGATGTTCATGGGTATGGCCCCAATCGGAGCGCTTCTGGGCGGAGCATTGTCAGACCGCCTCGGCGCGCCTCTCACCGTGGCAATGGGAGGCATAGCTTCGATCGGCGCGGCTGTGTGGTTCGGACTCCATCTCCCCAAGATTCGCGTCGAGGCGCGGCAATTGATCGTGGCACAAGCAATGGCGGGCGGCGAACCGGCGGAAGAGATGACGACCTCGGTGGTCGAGGAGTGAGAAACCTTGCCTTTCAATAGTCTGGTTAGGACCGTGAGCGGGTGAGCGCGTATATTCTCTGCGAGCGGTGCGCTGGCGATTGGGTTATCGTCAGCGAGCGAACGCGAGCATTCGTCGTGGCGAGATGCAGCGGAGCGAGAAGGCCAAGGATACGGCGTTGAAGAAGGGTAGGTTCGCGCCGGCATGGAGGGCCGGGAGTTCGCAGGAGGTGGGAAGCGCCGAACTCTTATCGTCTACATTCTGATTGCAGGCACCACCGCAGTTTTTATTGTTTTGGCCACCGCCGCACGAGTGCCGCGCATGGACATGCATCTGCCTTGGGCAGCGGCACTTGCGGCAGCCATGCTGGGGTTGCTGCTAAGCTGCGGGATCACTCTCTGGCGCACGACTGGATTCCGGTAAGCAACGCATACGCGCGGCTCGGATTACCCCCGGCTCGGACCATTTCCACCATAAGCTTCCGGCGGCAAGCCGGTGATGCGAACTCCAGCGTGGCCCTTGTGACGGATATTCAGCCCGATCAACAAGGCGGTGATCTGCTCAACGATGCGGGCATTTTCCAGTTTTCCGCCATCAATGCCGCGCACGCCCGGAATCTTGGCCGCGAGATCGCGGGTCAGTCGGCTCGCGTTGGCATCGTCGCTGCAGACAATCACGTCGCAATCGAGCGGCGCTTCTCCGTTCAGGAGATCGGCGGAAAGATTGTGAAAGGCCGCAACCACGCTCACTTGTTTGGGTACGAGTTCGGCGGTTTGCTGCGCGGCTGAACCCTGCCAGACTCCCAGAGTGCGCGAGGTGCGGCCGCCCACAGCCGCCGCCAGCGGAACCGTGGCATCGATCAAAACACTGCCCGCAGAGATCGAAGCTTTAAGCTGCTTCAAAAGCTCCGCCTGGCCCTCGAAGGGAACAGTGAGGACGAGAACGTCAGCAGCGGCACAGGCCTGTTGGTTTTCCACGCCGGAAACTCTTGCTTCGGCCCCGGTTTTTTCTTTGATTCTGGCAGCGGATTCTCGTGCGCGTTCGGCGTTGCGCGATCCAATGATGATGCTTTCTCCCGCGCGCGCCCAGCGCAAAGCCAGGCCCATACCCGCCGGTCCCGTGCCACCTAAAATGGCAATCGGGCGGGACTCTGAAGTGCTCATGCGAACTCCGCCGCAAACGCCTGTTCGCTGGTGAAGTCTATACCGGGCAGCTTGATGCTCATGCGCCTGTAGGTTGTGTTGCGCTCTGCCGGGATGCGGCCGATTTCAAGTATCAGCGACTGAAAATCTTCCGGACTGGTGTACTGCCCGGCAGTGGCTCCGGCTTCGCGCGAAATGTTTTCTTCCATCAGTGTGCCGCCGTAATCGTTGGCTCCGGCACGCAGGCAGAGCTGCGAGAGCTTGCGATTCAGCTTTACCCAAGAGACCTGGATGTTGTTGATCGACCCGGCCAGCAGCACGCGCGCTAGCGCGTGGACTTTCAAATGCTCGGCCAGCGTCGGACCAGAGCGGGCCAGTCCCTGACGAAAGAGCAGCGTGTTCTGATGTACGAAGCCAAGCGGAACAAATTCGGTGAAGCCACCGGTTTCGTTCTGAATCTCGCGCAGCAAGAGCATCTGCCGTACCCAGTGCTCGGGTGTTTCGACGTGTCCATACATCATGGTCGAAGTTGTGCGGATGCCGCAGCGGTGTGCTGTGCGGATCACTTCAGTCCACTGTG
The DNA here is from genome assembly GCA_003225005.1 of Acidobacteriota bacterium. Lineage (GTDB taxonomy): Bacteria > Acidobacteriota > Terriglobia > Terriglobales > Acidobacteriaceae > Sulfotelmatobacter. The sequence goes on from QIAN01000178.1 coordinate 71,385, forward strand.
CCGTGGACAGCTTGTTGCGCGAGAGGACAAAACGGACTTCGTCGTCAAGAATTTCTGCGGCGGTACCGGGCAGGGTATCGAGGCCATTATCGCGCAGCATGGAGAGGTAGTCGGCCAGAGGCATGCCCGTAAGCTCAACTCCGTAGACAATTTCCATGGGCGAGAAGGCGTGAATGTGCATCCCCGGTACCGCTTTCTTCACCGCGCGCAAGATGTCCCGATAATGAAACGGAGGCAACTCACGCGGCAGGCCTCCTTGAATGCAAACTTCGGTGGCGCCAATTTGCCAGGCGTCGACGGCTTTCTCTGCGACTTGATCGAGGTTCAGGAAATACGTGTCGGAGTCGCGCGGCCCCCGGCTGAAGGCGCAAAATTTGCATCCCACGAAGCAGATGTTGGTGAAATTGATGTTGCGATTGACGACGTAGGTCACCAGATTGCCCACCAATTCAGCGCGCAGCATATTCGCCGCCACCAGCAGGCCGAGGAGATCGTCACCTGAAACCTGCGCTAGCGCAAAACATTCTCCGCTGGATAGTGAAGCGCCGTCTTGCGTCTCGAGGACGCGTTCGAGAGCAGACCGCACCGCGGGCGTGAGGCGCGATTCAACATCAGACCAATCGAGAGTTGGGAAAACCTCCAGGGAGAGTTCGCGGGGCATGCATTCCTCCATCGAGACGTGACTTGCTAGGTCTCTCCGCTGGGGGCCCGCAAGACACTGCAAGCTTCGTCTCTATAAGTGTAGCGGAAGTCTAGCGAAACAGGTCGCTCCCCGCAGGGCGCAGAAGGTCGCGCGCGCTACCGCGTCCAGTCGGGTAACGATATCCGCGGACGATGCACGCCGGCGTACGGTTCAGCTTGCCGCACACCAGGCCAGCAGCACAGGCAAGTTCATCGGCCACGGCCTCCACACTAACGCGCAGGCTGTATCCGAGAGGATCGCGGCGGCCGCGATCGTCGCGCATGGGCTTCATGCCGGCGACCCCAATCGCGACTTCAGTCAGTCCCTCGCGCCAGGCCCGGCCAAAACTGTCGGTAATAATGATGGGCACGGCAAGGCCCGTGAACTTTTTGATCTGGCGACGGAGTTGCGCGGCAGAGCGGTCGGGGTCTTCAGGCAGCAATAATGCGTGGCGGCCGCCATCAACATTCGACACATCCACGCCGCTGTTAGCGCAGACGAAGCCATGGCTTGTCTCTGTGATGAGCACGCCATTCTTGCGACGGACCACGCTCCGGCCCTCTCGGAGCGCAAGCTCGACGACACGGGCGTCAAGGCCGTACTTCTGGGCCCAGGAAACGGAGTCTTCAGACGGCCGAATCGTGGCGAGATCAACCATCCCTCCTTCGGCCTTGGAGACGATCTTGTGTTTGATGACCAGGATGTCGCCCGGTCTCAGCGACACGCGCTGACCGCGCAGGGAGTGCAGCAGTTTTTCTGCGAGAGCGTCGCCCGGAGCGATCTCATCTGCCAAGGGAATAGGGATGAGACGAAGTTCGCCAGCCAAACTCATGCTCATCCTGATTCAGCGAGGGTAAGACGATCGGCCAAGCCCCACTCGCGTGCGAGGCGCTGGGTGCGGGTTTCGACGGAACTGCTGATGAGTCGCCGGAGGTCCGCTGCATTATCGATGTCTATCGCGATCCCTGGCAGTTCAAGCACTATACAAGACTTCTGCGTTGCCTGTGCGGTGGCGACGTGGGGCTTGAAACTGTCATTGCCAAAGCGCAGAGGGAATAGACCCGCAGGACGGCGGAAGGCAGCGTTCGTTCCCCGACCGTCGCCGGCAGGCACAAGTACCGAACCTTCCTGCGGCGCCTGAGCCATGATTTCCTCCAGTTCCCAGCATTGGATCAGGGGAATGTCGGCGGGAATCACCAGTGTGCTATCCACGCCGCGTGCTTCACAAAGGCGCGTTGCCATCTCGATGGCGCCGGTCTCCCCCGGATTAGCCGGATCGGGAATCACTTCGAAACTGTGGCTTTGCGCCAATTCCACAGCGAAAGGATCGCTGGTCACGACAGCAACGGCGGGCCGCTGCGTCCATTCTGCAAGTCTCGCAAGCACGTCTTGTAGCATGACTTGCGCCAGAGCGGTCCGGGCGGGCTGATCCAGCACGGAGGCAAGCCTCTGCTTGGCCGTGTCAAGGTTCTTAACTGGAATGAGGATCATGGCAAGTCTGACGTGGCGCCGGCCGTGGGTTCGCTGGAATAAAGACCGCCGCAGACAAGAGAAAGAACGGTCCGCGCCAACGCCGCTTTGTCATCCGCCGTGCGCATCACGGTTTGCGTGCATTGCACGCGTGGCCCATTCTTCCGTAGCTGCTCCGCGGCCTCGGAGTCACGGGTGTCGACAATCAGAAAGTCGAGAAAATCCTCATAGGCCTGGGCCACTCCCGCTATTGAGCATGGCAACCCTTGCGCTTCCATCAGAATACCAGCCGGGCCCGCAACCGGTGCTCCTCCCACAATCGGGCTCACTGCCACGATCTTGCCTTGAGCCTTTAACATTGCTTCGCGGATTCCTGGCACAGCGAGAATCGGGCCAATGCTGGTAACCGGATTGCTCGGCGCGAGCACCACAGCGTCAGCAGTGAGAATCGCATCGATCACCCCCGACGCTGGCTCCGCGTCTGAGGCACCAGCGAAACGCACCGAGTTGACTGGGTCTTGATACCAACGTTGCACGAAATACTGTTCAAAACTCAACTCGCCGATGGGAGTGTCCACGCGAGTCTCCACCCGCGAGTCGCTCATGGGCAAAATGTGCGCCTTCACGCCGAGCTTGGCCGAAATGACGCTCGTGGCCTCTGAAAGCGTTTTGCCCTCAGCCAGCAATCGGGAGCGCAACAGGTGAACCGCGAGGTCACGATCGCCGGTGTGAAACCACGTTGGCTCTCCAAGCTGACCCATGGCTTGCAAGCAAAAAAATGTATCGCCCTTCACGCCCCAGCCGCGCTCGCGGCTCAGCATTCCGGAAAGAACATAGGTAATGGAATCAATATCGGGCGAAACGTAGAGGCCCCACCACAGCAAGTCATCGCCCGTGTTCACGATGAGCGTGATGTCTTCGGCAGCCATCACCTGGCGCAATCCGTCTACAAACTTAGCCCCGCCGGTTCCCCCGGTGAGCACGCAAATCACGCTGCCCTCCGGGCGAGGCCTTGTTGGTCGACGGCGGCGTGCAATCTTTCCGAGAGAAGTCCTGGCTTTGCCATGAGCGCAGGCAGAAACTCCGGATACGCGGGAAGACGCTGGCGCAATTCGAATCCTTTGGCTTCGGTACGCCGGCGCAACTGCTCAACATGCGGCCAGGGCTTCTCTGGATTGATGTAATCGGGCGTCAGCGGCGAAACTCCTCCCCAATCGTTGATCCCGGAGTCCAGTAAGTCATCATAATAGGGCTCGGAAAGGTTAGGCGGAGCCTGAATGTTGACCTTGGGCATTAGCAAACGGGCTACCGCCACCGCCCGGAGCATTTCCCCGTGAGAAGGTTCAGGCTGCTCCGCCATGGCGATTTCGGGCTTCGCCCGGAAGTTTTGCACGATGACTTCCTGGATGTGGCCATAGCGCCGGTGCAGATCGCGGATAGCCAGCAGAGTATCGACTCGATCTTCCACAGTTTCGCCGATGCCGATCAGCAAGCCAGTGGTGAATGGAACTTTTTGCTTCCCAGCTTCTGCAATCGTTCGAAGGCGCTTGCTGGGAGCCTTGTCGGGAGCGTTGTCATGCGCCGCGCCCGGCCGCATTAGCTCCGCATTCGTGGTCTCGAGCATGAGGCCCATGCTGGGCGAAACCGTGGCCAGGCGATGGATCCATTCCCCGCTCATGAGGCCAGGATTAGGATGCGGAAGCAAACTGGTTTCGCGCAGCACGAGTTCGCACATGGCCTCGAGATAGTGCAGCGTGGACTTGTAGCCCAGACGTTCGAGCGCGGCGCGCATCTCAGGGAAGAGCAATTCTGGCTTGTCCCCCAAGCTGAAGAGCGCTTCCGTGCAGCCCAAAGCTTCGCCGGCGCGGGCAACGGCCAATACTTCTTCGGGTGTCATGGTGCGGGCACCCGGCTGGCCGGGATCGCGACGAAATATGCAGTAGCCGCAATAGTCACGGCAAAGATTGGTCAGCGGGATGAAAACTTTGCGCGAATAAGTAACGATGCCCGGCTTAAAACGCTCTTTGGCGGCGCGGGCGGCGGCGAGAAGGTCGGGCAGTTCTCCGTCACTGCAGCGCATCAGGCGGACCGCAACATCGCTCGACCGGGCAATTTCGGGCTGCCATTCCGCCAGTTCAGCGTAGCGCTCCAGTTCAGTCACCGAGTTGGTGGGGCTAGGAATCACGGTGCTCGGGTGCGACGGACGCCTCCACAGTCAAATGATACATGACTCTATCGCTGCGAGTGGCCGGACCGGAGAAAGACAGCCACTCGGCATGGTAATGTAGGCAATCGCGCCGCGCATACCGCTTCTTCGCGCGCTCCGCACCGGGATGGTCGGCTCTGATGACACAATTTGTTTCACGAAAGCACAGAACCTCATGAGCCTGAACCAGGCGGAATTCCGCAAAGCTATGGGGTGTTTCGCCACCGGCGTGACCATCATCACGGTTGATCTCGAGGGGGAAGTTCACGGCATGACGGCCAACGCCTTTGCCTCGGTTTCGCTCGACCCACTCCTGGTGTTGGTCTGCGTGGACCACAACACGCGCACTCACGCGCACCTGCACGCCAAGAAGCGGTTCGGAATCAATGTGCTGAGCCGGGACCAGCGCGCGATTTCAGAGTACTATGCGCGGCCTACCCGCACCCACGAGCGGGCGGAACAGGAAGCTGGAGCAACCTTTGACCGGACGAGTCAGGGGACGCCGATGTTGAACGGCGCGCTGGCCTACCTGGAATGCCGGCTGCACTCGGCACAGGAAGCAGGCGATCACACCATCTTCATTGCTGAAGTGGAGAACGTCGTTCTGAGGGAAGGAGAGCCGCTACTTTTTTTCCGGGGACATTATCTTGATCTTGGCGTCGGCAGTGCGGTCGAATAGCCAAATTGAGCACCGTGGAACAGCCGCTGGTTCGTCGCTGGCGGGCGCGACGAACGTCAAGAAAGACACGGCGAGCAAGGTCATCCTATTCGCCTCCTGACGGATCTTGATCAATGAGGCGCAGGAATCTTCGTCTTGCCGAAACCCTTCTCGCTAGCTTGAGCGCTAACCATACGCAAGGAATTCAAGATAGTATTTCTTTTGTGATAGCCGCGCCAAGATGAGAGGAGCAGGCCGCTCATGGGACAGCCCGGCGAAGAGAAAAAAGTTAGAGCGATGAACTGGATCGCGGAACCGCACTTTCAGGGATGGACTTGCTCCCGGTGCGAGTGGAAATATCCCCTGCCCACGCTCTTAAACGATCCCCAAGCAAAAACTGCCTACGACCGGCTAGCCTCGGCCAAGTTTCGCGAACACGCTTGCGCGGACCATCTTGCCCGTCTTGCCCCTGAACCAGGCAAAAACTTCGCCGTGCACATAAGAAAATTAGTCGCGCAAGGGTTCAAGCCCAAAGACGCGGTTGAAATCTTCTTGCAGGAAGTAATGCTCGAACACCGCAATGAACCCAAAGTTCTCGAACAGGCGCGGACGGCTGGGGATGACTTTCTCCGCCGCGTCCGGAACGGATTATTGTGAAAATCGGTAGGATGTGATGCGTTGCTCGCCAGGGACGCGGTTTTCACGGGGCATATGGGCCGCCTCACAGCGCGCGCCGCAGATGCTCTTCCGCGGAAAGATTCGCGCCCGCCAGCAGTAGCAATCCGGAGAGGAATGCCCAGAACATCATGCTCACCGAGAGCGCGAAGGGACCGTAAACTTCCTGGAAATTCAGCCAAGGCAGGGCGAGGATGTAGGCGTACTTAAGCGCTTCCGAGAGCAATCCAATGATGACTGCGGTGGGCAAAACGGCCCGGGCGGGGACTTTCCCGTTCGGCAGCAGCCAATAGATGAGAAAGAAAATCGCGATGCTGGTGGTCATGGCGAACACCTTCATCAGCAGGAATCCAACCAGTCGTATAAACCCGTTGCCGTGTCCGCGCAGCAGCAGCTCCATCAACTCCACGTTCCCTGCCGTCATGGCAATGGAGAGTAGGGCAAGCACTCCGCAGCCAAGAGCCAGTCCAAGTGAGATCACTTGATTGCCGAAATACGACCGATTGTAGGGGAAGCGCCAAATGCGGTTCAGAGCAACCTCCAGAGGCATGAATACCCCAGAAGAAGTGACCAGCAAAATTACCAGCGATACGATCTGCACCCGGTGCCGGGCATTCATCATTGCGGTGAGGTTGCGAATGACGAAATCCTGGCCCGCCGGAAGGTAATCCCGCAATAGCTCCACAACTACGTTGTACATAACGCGCGAATGAAACACGCGGTGAGTCAGAGTCATCAGCAACCCGACAAAAGGGAAAAACGACAGGATCGAGTTGGCTGCCACCGAGAAAGCGAAGGTGTGCACCTCGGTACGCATCAAATAGCCAACGGTGGAGACAAGCAGCCCCGGTCGAGCGCGCTGGCTACGTCGTAGTTGGTGCGGTGCCGTACCCTCAGCCGATGCTGCGATGCCATTTAATTTGGGATCAAGCACGTTACAGCTAATCGTATCAGAGAGTTGCGGACAATCCTGCCCAGCATCGGGAAACCGTCGGCAAGAGATTGCACAAGGCCTGTTGGCTATTACTTGATCACTGTGAAAGTTTTATATGTGACCCTCGGTCATTGGGCCGAAGATTTCTTGGCTGTTTTTTCTAATTTTTCTTGCGAATCGTTTTAATAGTGCCTATTATCCTGTGCTCATTACGGGAGATTGCGGTCCCGTTTAACTTGAGCAAGACCCAGGGTGACGTTCTGTGCTGGGTGGTAGAAAACAGCGCCAAATTTTTCGGACTCCGAGCGGTTCACGCTGCATTTCGTCATGCGGCGGAACTGAGGGAGTCTTTTTCTTTTGGGGCGGTTTCTACCTTCCATTACAGATGCAACCCGGGCCTTCCGTTTTTCTGCAGGGCGTGCCTCGGACGACCGAGTCGTTGATCAGAGAGCGGAAGAAGATTGATTCTTAGCGCTGAAGCGAAAGGAGTTTTTTCCGTGAGAGAGAAGGGAACAGTAAAGTGGTTCAACGGGGCGAAGGGATATGGATTCATCCAGCGCTCCACCGGCGAGGACGTCTTCGTGCATTTCTCCGTCATCCAGGAGAATGGCTATCGCACGCTTAACGAAGGCGACAGCGTGGAGTTTGATTTGCTGAAAGGCCCGAAGGGCCTGCAGGCGGCGAACGTAGTGCGTGCGTAAACCCGCCGCTCGTGTCTTATACCCCCCTCCCGTTTGCAGCGGGAGGGTTTTATTTGCCCGGTTTGCCCTGCCTGGTTTGCCGCCATTCCAATTGGTGACTGACCAACGTCGATTTTTGATCGCTGATTTGTGAAGCGGCGGATCCCAATCACCCCCGCTGTTTCTTCCTATCTAATTTCGAGTGAAACGAGATCTCCTGCTCCCTGCCCGGTAGCCTTGTAGTTCACCGACACGGAACGGTCTCTCCATTCGCAGGAAAATTGATCAACACCGATCAAGAGCAGCGATTTGAAATCGCCGGTGCGAAGTTTCACCGTTCGCTCGCCGGAAGCGATGGTCAGCGTTGCAGCGGGGGGCTGGGAGCAGTCCACCGTCAGCAGTTTTCCCTTGAGATACTGGCTGGGACGCTTGTCTGGTCCCGCTTCGGATTTTGTTTGTGCCGCTGCGCGTTCGGCTGCGTCCTCGACGAGCGCCTCAAAAGGTGACTTCTGTGTGGCAAGGTTCGCCGCCCCGCTCCCCGTGGCGGACGACATACCGTACTTCTGCTCATTACTGATCTGGCCGAGTTTTTCTCGCGCGATGGCTGCAATTTGCGTGTTGCCGCTGGCCTTCAACCGCTCCAATAACGCTTTAGCGGCCTCCCAGTTTTTCCCCGCCAAATAGATCTCCGCTAGATGGAGAACATAGTGCTCGTTGCGCGGGCTCAACTGGATGGCCGCCCGTTCCGCCTGCATGGCGGCCACCGGACCACCACCTTCCATGCGCGCAACTCCTAGCAGATCATCAGCGTCCGCAAACTCCGGATACCAATCCAGGACGGCGCGCAGGTCCTGCATCATATTGGCCAGACCTTGAATTTCGAGATGCTTGGATTGCGCGATTCGGTATTTCAGTAGCGAGAGATAGTAGCGGATCCACATATCGTGCTGGTTCAGGGCCGCGGCATTTCTAAGTTCTTCGGCGGCTTCATCGAACTCCGCGTGTTGAATATGATCCCAGGCCAATACGCGGTGAGCGATTTCATTCCCGGTCCCGGTCGCGATCGCGGAATTGCTTTCCGAAGCGTTCTCTTCCGCACTTCGTTTCGGTGCCGGATGCGATTCCGGCCCGGCGGCGGCGAGCGCCTGCAATTCCTTGAGTCCCAGCTCTCTGCGCTCCGGAATTCGTACCTTAACTTCCGCCGCCAACGCGCGGGCATCCGTGTCAGGCAACGGCTTGGACGAGATGACCATGTCATCGGGTCCAAGCGGGACCGGGAACTGGTAAACCTGCGCCGCGTTGGCCGCGACTCCCGGCTGTTTCGAGGCGTCGAGTGCGGTGAACAGTGCCCTGAGAGAATGGAAATAGTCCTTCACTGCCTGCTCCAACTGCGCAGAACTCATTCCGTAGGCCTTCGCTATGGCCTCCTCCACGGGAACGTGCTGGTTCTGCACCAGATCGAAGTAGGTCCCGGTCTCAGGCAGCTTTTTCTGGTTGAGCACGTAATGCATAACCATCCACGACTGCGCATAGAAGAGCGTGTGGTGGGTGCCCTCCTGATAAGTCGAGGTGTCATGCTTCATGGTGAATAGATCAGGCATGGAGAGCCAGACTTGTCCGCCCAGAAACTCTGTAAGCGACTTGGAAGTCCGGAGCTCCCTCTGGTTCTGTAGCAAGTCATCACTGAAAGAAGCGCCAAGCTCGGGGTCGCTGCCGATCTCGACTTGTTTATTGTCCACGCGGATCGAGCGGAAGTATTCCGCCAAGCCTTCGTCAAACCATCCTTGCGCCGGCGGATAGTTGTAATGGAGAAACATGTGGGCGAAATCGTGGGCCACGGCTCGCCAGGATTCTTCTTCGAACAAGTTCAACACGATGAAATTCTGGTCGTCACCAGGCACGAAAAAGCCAGGAACGCTAATAGGCTGGCCCTGGCGCAGCGGAGCCATCTGATAGAACGCCTGATCGTTTTTCAGCGCCAGAATGGTCAGCGGCACCGGAAGGTGGAGCCGGTCTTTCGCCAGCAAGCTGGCAAACACGGCACGCATCTGTTCGAAGCGCAAGGCCACTTCATGGCCTTTCTTTTCTCCAGCGTCGGTAACGACGGTAAAGTGCGTGGAGTGCAGCTCGAGCCATGGTGGCTCGGCCGCAGTGGCTGAGGAAACCAAAAGAACGCCCAGGAGCATCCCACGGGTGAGTGAACTCGGGATTGGGCCAGCACGGGCCATGCACGTTTCACCGCGAAGGGAACAAGACTACTAAAATGCTAACACGATGGTCGTCGGTGAGAACGCCCCAGCAGGAACCCTGGAATTGAAGGCGCGAAGTCGTCCAATCCCCCAGCTCTGGACGCCCAGCTCTGGACGCCAGAGTGAGGAGCAGTAAGGTAGGACCTCAGTGGACTGCGTTTATTTGACGAGTCGGCACAAGACACTTGTTCTAGTTGTCCTGTTTGCGCTTGGGGATGTCTCCCTAGAGCAAGCTTCTGGGCAGGTGCAAGGATCTGACAACCGACAGAATATTGTTCACGGCACGGTGGTCAATGCGGTTACGCACGAGCCTGTGGGTCGGGCTCTCGTCTATTCTTCCGACAATCGATTCGCGACGCTGACCGATGGTGAGGGACACTTCCAGTTCACGCTGCCCGAGGCAAACCTGGACATGGGAACGGACAGCGTTTTTCAAATCCAATCTCGCGAAGTCTCCTCGCTTGGAAACGTGAGCGGTCCTTCTTGGCTGACGGCTCGCAAGCCGGGCTTTCTGGACGATCCCAACGAGAGCCCCCAGGCTGAGCCGTATCCGGGCGAAGATCTCACCATCTCCCTCATGCCGGAAGGGTTGATCAAAGGCCGAGTCCTTGTTTCCGCGAGCGACCTGGCGGCAGGGATTGACGTGGAGATATTCGCCAGGCAGGTGCAGGACGGCACCCTTCGATGGATGCCGAGAGGTTCCATACAGTCGAACTCGAACGGGGAGTTCCGCTTTGCCGAACTTCTGCCCGGTGCTTACAAGTTAGTGACACACGAGTTGATGGACAATGATCCAGCCGATACAGTTCCGGGTCGTCAACTCTATGGGTTCCCACCGGTCTATTATCCGGGCGTGGCAGATTTTTCCGCGGCCAGCACGATTCAGCTCACCGCTGGGCAGACCTTCCAGGCGGATATTTCTCTTCTGCGGCAGCCTTATTACCCTGTAAGAATTCCGGTCACCAATGCAGAACTGAATGGCGGAATGCCCATCGTTGTCTCGGTACAGGGGCAGCGGGGGCCGGGGTATTCGCTCGGATACGACGCTGGGAAAAAGAGGATCGAGGGCTTGCTTCCGAACGGGAATTATCTCGTAGGGGCGGAGACGTTTGGGCCCAATTCGTCGACTGGGGTATTGCACATCGCGGTCGCTGGGGTTCCGGTCGAAGGTCCAAGCATGGTGCTTAGCAGAACGAGTTCGATCATTTTGAATGTCAAGGAAGAATTTAGTGAGACGAATGGGACCGGTTCAGCGTCGTGGAGCGATGGTAGGCGTACTTTCTCGTTGCATGGCCCCCGATTGTATCTGCAGGTGAGCGTTGAGGCTGCAGATGATTTCCAACCGCAACACGGCGTAACGATTCGTCCACCTATAGGACCGAATGACGATTCGCTGGTCATTGAAAACATTCCGCCGGGGCGGTATTGGCTGAGACTGAGTTCATCCCGCGGCTATGTGGCGGCGGCAAGCGTCGGTGCAGTTGATTTGCTCTATCAACCGCTGGTGGTCGGGCCGGGGTCGACTGAGCCGATCGAAATCACAATGCGCGACGACAGCGCAGAAATCGAGGGAACCGTGGCGGGTGTAACGGCGCAGCCGGCGATGACCGAGGGGATGGTCTCAAGGCTGTCGCCACCGCGAGCCTGGGTGTATTGCGTTCCTTTGCCTGATAGCCCGGGCCAATTTGCACAGCTCGCCGTAGGGGATGGGGGGAAGTTCCAATCGCAGACGATGGTGCCCGGGGTTTATCGTCTATTGGCCTTCAAGAGTCCGCAAGCGAATCTGCCCTATCGCGATGCCGAGGCGATGCGGGCTTACGACGCTAAAGGTCAGGTGGTCCATTTGTCCGCTGCTCAGAAAACGTCCGTGTACGTGCAGATCATTTCCCATAACGAGTGAAAGCCGCGAGTAAACCATGTCGGCTTGCCCAACTTCGGTTCGCCCAATTTCGGCTCGCTTATTCTCTTTGGTGATGGCCCTCGGTCTGTTTGGAACGAGAGCATTGGCCCAGGCGCAACCTGCAAATATTTCTCCATCATCGAATCCTGGCGGCTACAAGATCGCTGGGACAGTGGTGAGCAAGGTGGACGGGCATCCGCTGGCCCGCGCGCGCATTTTTATAAGGCAAGCGAGAGATCAGCAGAAATTTCAGTCCATGGTGACATCCGACGACGGCAAATTTGAGTTCAGCGGTCTGCCTGCCGGGAAGTATTCGTTGGAAGGGACGAAGCGCGGATATATTTCTGCTGGGTACGATCAGCATGATCAGTTTTCGACCGCAATCGTGACGGGCGCCGGCATTGATACTGAGGGCCTTGTGTTGCGCCTAGCACCTGCGGCAGTGATCACCGGCAAGGTGCTGGACGAAGCCGGCGACCCAGTTCGCCGGGCAATGGTGATTGTGTATTACGACGATCACAGCGGAGGGGTCGACAAAATTCAGCAGTTTCGCAACGCTCAGACTGACGATCAGGGTGCGTACGAGATTATGCCGTTGATGCCGGGCACATATTTCCTGTCCGCGACCGCGAGTCCCTGGTACGCGGTTCATTCCAATGCGGAGCTGGCCAATGCGGGGCCTGAGGAGAAAAGCGCGTCCAGCAGACCGATCGATCGCTCTCTGGATGTGGCCTATCCGGTCACATACTATGCCGACGTCACCGATGCCGGTAGCGCAACGCCGATTCCGGTCCGTGGCGGCGACCGCACACAGGCAGATATTCACCTGAATCCGGTTCCGGCCCTCCATCTCTTTTTTCATGTGCCGGGAGATGGCAAGAACGGATTCACTTATCCGCAGCTGGAACAGCCAGCCTTTGAAGGTTCCACTGTTGTCCACAACAGTGATTCACGAATGGTTTCGCCCGACGTGGTGGAAATTATGGGCATCCCCGCGGGCAGGTACAACATTCGCGTGGGAGGAGCAAGTACATCCTTTCAAATGAACGGAGTTGATCTCAGCAAAGATGGAGAAGAAGTTGACACGTCCACTGGTGAGGCTCTGAGCGGCATCAAAGTGTCCGTACACGCGCTCGGCGAGGCTACACTTCCCCCGCGCCTTTCGGTGGGATTGCGTTCGGGAAGTAGAGTGCTCGCTTGGCAGCCGGTCGATTCTAAGGGAGAAGTGGTGTCCCAGCAAATCGCGGCTGGCCGCTACGAAGTGTTGGTGTGGGGTGCTGAGAAGCCTTACTCCATAGCGCACATGGCGGCGGAAGGGGCAGAGGTCGCGGGCCACACCTTGACTGTTCCCGCAGCCGCTTCGCTTTCGGTTTCACTTACTCTTGTGGGTGGCAGCGCAGAAATACAGGGCACCGTGAAGCGGGCGGGCAAGGCTTTCGCTGGAGCGATGGTGGTTCTGGTGCCGAAAAATCCGGAGTTGGACCGTGATCTTTTCCGCCGAGACCAAAGCGATCTGGACGGAACTTTTAGCCTGCGGGGCGTGATTCCGGGGTCATATACAGCGCTGGCAATCGAGAATGGATGGGATCTGGATTGGTCACAACCTGGGGTGATTGCAGCCTACGTAAAGCATGGACGGACCATTGAAGTCGGCAATCAGGGCGGCGGCCGGCCCATAGATCTCGCAGAAGCGATCGACGTTCAATCCAAGTAGATGGATACAGGAACAGTTTGTTGGAGAAGGACTGAAACGCTCCCAGGGTGTTAGCGATCTCAGTCGCCGCTGGCGTGGTGTTGCGTAGGAACCAGCACAAGGCGGACTGGCCGAGGTGAATGCGTCGCCTGTGTGGTACGGCCAAAGGTTTGAAGAATGCTGCTGACAACCAGATGAGCTGCCAAAATGCCGAATGCCACGGAAGCTAACACCGTGAGGGAGAGCACCAGCGGTACAAAAAGTGCGTCCACGTAATCCATCCTTAACTAACCGCGGCCTTTAACTCACAGCGCAGTTATGAGATGCCGTCTTCTCCGATCCCGTCTGTGCGGCTTTCACAATCTACCTGCGTTGACGCTCACCGCTGTTCACAACTAAGATACGGAGTAGAGCTGTGCACTCCTACTGTCGAACATCCCTGAGGCCCTGTCGACGTTACGGAAGGGAAATTAGCCCCCGATAAATGGCCATTACGAAGATTTCGGTCCGCGGCGCACGGCAGCACAACCTCAAGAACCTGGACGTGGAAATCCCGCGCAATACCCTGACCGTGATCACCGGGCTGAGCGGCTCAGGGAAGTCATCCCTAGCATTCGACACGATTTACGCCGAGGGGCAGCGCCGCTACGTGGAGACGCTTTCAGCCTACGCCCGCCAATTCCTCGATCAAATGGAACGCCCGGACGTTGACGCCATTGACGGCCTTAGTCCGTCGATCTCCATCGAACAGAAAACCACCAGCCGCAGTCCGCGCTCCACCGTAGGTACCATCACTGAAATCTACGATTATCTTCGCCTCTTGTTCGCCTCGATTGGGGTGCCGCATTGTCCGAATTGCGGCCGTGCGATCAGCCGCCAGTCGGCCGATCAAATAGTCCAGCGCGTCATGGCGCTCACTCCGGAAGATCGCGTGATGGTGCTGGCGCCGATTGTGCGCGGGCGCAAAGGCGAATTCAAGAAAGAGATGGAGACGCTGTTGAAGCACGGTTATAGCCGTGCCCGTGTCGACGGCGGACTGGTGAATCTTGACGACGATCTCAAACTCGACAAACGAAGAAATCACACCATCGAGGTGGTGATTGATCGTTTGCTGGTGAAGCCCGGCATTGAGCATCGTCTGGAAATGTCAGTTGGCCTAGCCATGAAGCTGGCTGGCGGCCTGGTGCAGGTCGCCGTCGTGGGCGGTGAAGAGCAGCTTTATTCCGAGCGACTCGCCTGCCCAGATTGCGGCATCAGCGTGCCGCAACTTGAACCACGCTCATTTTCGTTTAACAGCACCTATGGAGCCTGCCCCGAGTGTCACGGTCTCGGCAGCCGTTATGATTTCGATCCCGCCAAGGTGATCACCGATTGGTCGAAGCCGCTGCTCGAGGGCGGACTGGGGCCGGGCTCGGCGTCGCAGAATTTGATTCACATGTTGCAGATCACGGCGAATGCGTATGGCATTGACCTGAGCACGCCCTTCGAGAAGTTTCCGGAGAAGATTCAAGACCTGCTGCTCAACGGCGAATCGGGGCGTGGCGGGAAGAGTGGTTTCCACGGAATCTTCGGGTATCTCAAACAGAATCTCGAGGAATCAACTTCAGAAGGCTACCGCGATTGGTTGCTCGAACACATGTCGGCGAGCGAATGTCCGGTATGCCACGGGAAACGCTTGCGGCCGGAGAGCCTGGCGGTGAAGGTGAACGGAATGTCGATCGCTGATTTCACCGCGCTCCCCGTCACGCGTTCTCTTGAAGTGGCACAGAAAGTCAAGTTGGAGGGACGCGAAGCCCTCATCGCCGGACGCGTAATGCATGAGATCGTCGAGCGTCTGCAATTCCTGAATGAAGTAGGACTGGGCTACATTTCTCTCGACCGCCCGGCGGGAACGTTATCCGGCGGTGAGGGCCAACGCATTCGTTTGGCCACTCAGATCGGATCGAAATTGCGAGGCGTTCTCTACGTGCTGGATGAACCGTCCATCGGACTGCATCATCGCGACAATGGCCGCCTTTTGACCGCGCTGGAAAATCTCCGCGACCTGGGCAACACGGTGCTCGTGGTCGAGCACGACGAGGAAACCATACGCCGCGCGGATTACGTGATTGACCTCGGTCCCGGTGCCGGACGCCATGGCGGAAATCTGGTGGCGCACGGAACGCCCGCGGACATCATGCGTGAGCCGAACTCGCTCACCGGAGCCTACATCTCCGGAAAGGCGCAGATTGAGATGCGCCCGGAGCGCCGCCACACCAACGGCTCGGCACTGACCATTCTGGGAGCGAAACAGAATAACCTGAAAAATCTCGACATCACATTTCCGCTCGGGGTCATGACGGTGGTGACCGGGGTCTCGGGTTCGGGCAAATCCACGTTGGTCAATGACATCTTGTATCGTGCGTTGGCCCAGAAACTCTACCGTTCACGCGAGAAGGCAGGAGAGCACAAAGCAATTTCCGGCGCAGAGAACATCGACAAAGTAATTCGCATCGATCAATCTCCCATCGGCCGCACGCCTCGTTCAAATCCGGCTACGTACACCGGAGTTTTCACTCAGATTCGAGACTTCTACGCCATGTTGCCGGAGTCGCGCGAACGCGGCTACAAGGCCGGCCGGTTTTCATTCAACGTTTCCGGGGGCCGCTGCGAGGCCTGCCAGGGCGAAGGCCAGCGCCGCATCGAGATGAATTTTCTGCCCGACGTCTACGTGCAATGCGAAGTCTGCGGCGGACGCCGCTACAATCACGAGACGCTCGCCGTAAAGTACAACGGATATTCCATCGCCGACCTGCTGGAGATGCCCGTCTCCGATGCCCTCCCCATTCTGGAAAACATTCCGCAGGTCAGACAAAAACTGCAAACGCTCGTTGATGTCGGCCTCGGCTACATTCACCTCGGACAATCGGCGGTAACTCTGTCCGGCGGCGAAGCTCAGCGCATCAAGCTGGCCCGCGAGCTAAGCAAGCGCCAGACCGGCAAGACTCTATACCTGCTCGACGAGCCCACCACCGGTCTGCACTTTGACGACGTGAAAAAGTTGCTCGACGTCCTGCACCGTTTGACCGATCTCGGCAACTCAATCATCATCATCGAACACAATCTGGACGTCATCCGCAATGCCGACTGGATCGTCGATCTCGGCCCCGAAGGCGGCGAAGAAGGCGGCCGCATCGTGGCCCAAGGCACGCCCGAACAGGTGGCGCGTGTAAAAAAGTCATACACCGGCCAGGCGCTCGCAGGATACTTTTCTGGAAACGGAAAGCGGAGCGCTTGAATTTGAGAAGTGATGAGGCAGAGACGAATGTGAGCAACGAAGCGTTTAATGATTCCGGGCCGGGTCCGTACAGAATATTTACTATTGATTCGGTAAACTGGCCATAATCGAAAAGGATCTGTTTGTCATCACCCGACGCCCCGCAGTTTAATCCGCCGCCGTCAGATACTGAGCCGCAGCCATCCGCTTCGATCGCTGCCGATTCATTTCCGCCGCCCACATTTGCCCCCGAGGCGCCCGCCCCCAAATCCGCCGAAAGCCCCGTTTGGACTGGCTGGGATGTCCTCCAAATCGCATTCCTAACCATCGTCACTCTAATTTTCCTGCAACTCGTACTCATCCTGAGCGCGAACCGATTCGTCTATCGCCATTCCAGTTTCCGCGTCGTATCGCAAAAGCCCATGCTTGCGCTGCTGTCAGAGTTCCTCGCCTACATCGCCGTGGCCATCTACATGGTAGCGTTGGTGGAAGGCAAATATCACGTAGGCTTCTGGCAAGCCATTCGCTGGAAGTGGCCCGGAGGCGCGGCTGTTAAGCGGTTAGGGCTGGGTGTCATGATGGTCGGTCTCGACCTGCTGGGACGCTTTCTGCCCATGCCCAGGAGCGTTCCCTTCGATCAGTTTTTTGCCCGGCCCACCGACGCCTATCTGACCACGGCATTCGCCGTCACTCTCGGCCCACTGATGGAAGAACTTTTCTTTCGCGGATTTCTCTATCCCGTCCTGGCCCGCCGTATGGGAGTCGTTCTCGGAGTGATTTTCACCGCCCTGCCGTTTGGCCTCCTACATCTGGTTCAGTACGGCTACGCCTGGGGAGCGGTGCTGGTGATCTTCTTGGTTGGAGTGGTTCTAACTGCTATCCGCGCAGTTACCGGATCTGTAGCGGCAAGTTTTCTCGCCCACGTAGGCTACAATGCGACGCTCATGATGCTAACCGCCGCGGCCACAGGCGGCTTCCGCCACATGGACAGGCTTGGGTTATGGCTAGCTTACCGGTAGGGTTAGGTAAAGCCGCCGCTGACACGTGCCTCCGCTTTCTAGGTCTACAGTTTGGCAACGATGGATTTCTTGGCCGCAGGACATCCTCGCGAAGTTCCTGACACGCGTTGCGCTTAGGGGGCTGGAGCCTGAGGCGCGTCGGATAAGGCCATCCGTCACTCCGTTTCAAAAAATGGACCCGATGGATGCCGCCTCTGGATCTTTAGGATTTACTTCACCGTAATGGTCAGCAACTGCGCTCCCGAGACCACATAATCCAGCGGCGTCGTGGCGGTTTCATCCACGGAAGACTCAGCCGAGACGATCATCTCCTGATTACCGCGCATGCCATCCATCACGTTCATGACCGAAAGAGGTAGCGTCGGCATCACCTTGTCGGCCACCCGTGCCTCCGGGTCAGCCTCAAGCAAGGAAACGTATACACGATTGTTGCTGTGCTCCTTATTAAGCAGGGCAATCGTGGAAGCCAGATCAAGCTTGCGTCCGAAGGCAGGCGACCCCCGGCCAACGCGGTCAAGAGTTTCTCCGTCGCTAACCAGAATGCGCAAAGTGCCTTTGCTGGCCGAGGTCGGAATTTTCACCGGAATCTGTCGTATGATTCGCTCTCCGCGATACGGAGCGATTGCGGTTTCCACCATGATCTTGTCTCCGGGGCGTGCCTCGGTAACATCGGTGTGGGCACTCTCCAGGCGCGCCCAACGGCGCTCGCGAACCAGATCAAAGTCAAGCCTCACGCTATTCACCGCGGGCGCGTCGTAGGGATTGTCATAGATCCGGCTGAAGCGCTCGCCCAGCGATAGTGCCGCCTGCATGGCCGCAGGCTGCCCGCCATCGGCGGGTGAAAACATGTTGTGCAGCGAAACTTCCGGAAAGCCCTTAACGTTGATGCTGCCGTTCACCCGGTAAGTGATTTCCTCGCCATACTCATTCACACCATGCAACGCGTTGAACACCGTGGCCATGATCGCGACCGGGCTAAGCCGCGCATTGTTCAGCACCTCGTAATGGAATTCCTTGGTAGCCGCGCCGCCGTTAATCGTCAACGTCACTGGAATCATCTGCGGCTGCTTGTTGAACACGCCCATGATGCCCGTATGGCGATCTTGCACAAACGCTCCGGCAGCCTCCGTGGTGTTGACGATCTTGAATGCGTTCAGCGGAGACGGCAACGTAGCCAGCACCTGGGCCTTGTTCATGGGCAGATCGACAGCGCCAAACTGCAATAGCGGATGCCCGCAAGCGAGCAGATGCTGCGGATCAATATAAGTAACGGTGCAGGTGGCCTCGATATCCATATCACCGCGAACCAGCACTGCGCTCACCGCCGAGCCTGGCTCCAGCGGCTCGGGCTGCTTGGCATCGCTCACCGAGCCCGCCCCCATCACGGGTACGATTCCCGCGGAAGCGAACTGCGAAGCGAAGCGGTGAACCGCGTCTTCAGAAAATCCATTGAATACTAGTGGCGTCTCAATGGGCTTGAGATAATTCGCAAATCCTTGAGTTCCTTCTGAACCCGGCTGGCTTGGCCCATCTCCCGGAGACGCAGTCTTTCCCGCGATATTCCCCACCACGCCATTCACGGACGGCCGCGCCGCAGCTTCCTCCGCCGGACTGCGATCGAGGGCATTGATCTCCAGCATGTCTGCAATCGGAGTCACGCCGGCAATCGGCTCTTTGGAAAACTCGCCAATGCGGAACGCCAGCGCGCCCGCCAGCTTGCCGTCCATATACACCGGACTTCCGCTCATGCCCGCAACCACGCCGGTGTACTCGACCTTTTCTCCATGCAAGCGCACCAGGATGACGTCGCCCTTGGGGCCATTCACGTTGCGCAGAACGCCAAGCACTTCAACGTCCATGGATTCCGGCTTGATACCTTGAAACACGGTATAGGCGACGCCGCGCATGCCAGCGTGAATATGGTCGACAGAAATCGTCGGGAAATTTTGTGAGGTTTGGGCAGCGAGTAGTGCCGGAACCAACACACAGAAGGAGGCGAAGAGCCCAGAAACTACTTTTTTCATGTAATGCCCCGGAGGAGCGGCTAACCGGTCCATTGTTAGAATAGACTCTACCAGATTGTAATTCGTTGCCAGGAGGGGATAACTGGGGACCAGGCAAACATCCCATCGGCGAATCCTTGCGTCTATACTAGCATAAGATGTTTTCCCGTCAGAGTCCTATGTTTACTACAGCATTAAGTGCGATTCGATGGCCACAGCGCCCGAACTTCCGGGTTTGCATACTATTCGCTTCTCTGGCCCTGGTTGCAGGTGCATTGCCCAGCTTCGCCCAGGACCCATCCTCCGCCCTGAACAACGGCCAATCTCAGCAGCAAGCTCCGCAAACGCCGGATAATGGCAAGCCCAAGCAGGACGCTCCGCCCGAGGCCGGTGGACCAGGCGCTGATTCCGGCCCTTATGCCGTTCCCAAGAAGAAGGAGGAAACGCCTCCGCCACCGCCTCCGCCCGCCGCAGCCAAGAAGATTGAGGGCCTGCCCGATTACTCGCTGAAAGTGAACGTGCCTCTGGTCAACGTGGATGTCCTTGTCACCACTAAAGACGGTCAGGCTATTCCTGGGCTGAAAAAAGACCACTTCCGGATCTTGGAGGACGGAGTTCCCCAGACCGTTACGAATTTCAGCGTGACTCAGGCGCCGATTACAGCAGTGCTCCTCACCGAGTTCGCCTCGACGAATTATGTATTCATGATCCAGGCGCTGCAGGCGTCGTACGCATTCGCCAACACGCTAAAGAAGGACGACTGGGTGGCGGTGGAATACTACGACATGAAGCCGCACGTTCTGGTCGATTTCACCCAGGACAAAAAGGCGATCTACGGCGCCCTGAACCAGTTGCGCATACCCGGTTTTGCAGAGACGAATCTTTTCGATGCTCTGTATGACACGCTCGACCGGCTTGACCGTGTGGAGGGCAAGAAGTACATCATTCTGGTTACCACCGGTATCGATACTTTCAGTAAGCTCAACCTTGACCAGATGATGAAAAAGATCAAGGCCACGAAAGACGTCACCATTTTCCCGATCAGCGTCGGTTTCATCGTGCGCGAATATTGCGAAGTGCATCGCTGCGGATACACGCATGGCATGGGTATTCCGGTGAGCAACATGGACTATCTCCAGGGCGATAACGAAATGAAGACTTTCGCCGCTATGACCGGCGGTCGCGCCTATTTCCCCCGTTTCGAGGGCGAACTGCCCGAACTGTTCGCGGACATCACACGCGATATCCGCAATGAATACTCATTGTCCTACAGCCCCACCAACACCAAACTGGACGGAACCTATCGCAAGCTGAAAGTGCAGGTAGTTGCGCCCGACGGCGGCCCATTAAAAGTAAAAGATCAGAAGGGCAAAGACGTGAAGATCAAGGCGAAGCACACTGTGGACTAGTCTGTCTGGAGTGGCAATTCGTATCAGGGCATGTCTTGAAGGCATGCCACAAGTTTCGCGTAGTGAATTGTGCCTTCAGGCAAAGGACTTCAAGAGGATTCTCGGATTCCACGTACTACCCCTGCCACCACCAAAACCACGAATTGAACTGGCCGCATAATCGGACTGAGGAAGTTTGTTTTAAGTTTAAGAGCTGAATGCCAAGAGCTGAAAGCTGAAGGCCGCCGTTAGTGCACGTGAAACAGCTTTTCCAGCAAGAAAAACACTCCTGCACCCACGAAGACCAGCAGTGCCATCTTCATCGCAGGCTCCTTGTTCACTTCGGGTACCAAATCGGAAGCTGCCACATAAATCGTGACTCCCGCCGAGAGCGGCAGCCCCGCGCTCACGTGATGACGGAACAGCGCCATGGTCAGAACCCCTGCCAGTGTCGCTCCGCCGAGAACCACCGATGCTGCCCACGCTGTGCCCCGGCTGCGTCCGCTGGCCAGCATGACCGAACTCACCGTGAAGCCTTCCGGAACCTTATGCAGAAACACGGCAAAGAAAATCAGCCAGCCCAAAGCGTTTGACACCAGAAATCCCGACGCGATGGCAATCCCATCAAAAAACGTGTGGATGATCAGGCCAAACAACACCGAGTATCCCTTATGCGGATGGATGAACTCGTCGTGATGCGTCTCTTCGCCGAAATGGAAGTGAGGTGTAACCGTGTGTTCGAAGAAGTGAATGATGAGGTAACCAAGCAGAATCAAGAAGGCCGCGCTGCGTCCGCGCAATTCGAGACTCTCCGGGACCATCTCCACCAGAGCCGTGGCCAGCATGAACCCCGCACCGATCGCCACAAAATAGCGAAGATAGCGCCGTTCCCAATGCCGCTGCACAATAATCGCCCCGCCAAACACGTTGGCCGCAGCAGCACTAAGTCCCAACAGTATGCTGATTAGGATCGCGCTCATTGTGGGGGTCGTCGAGGATAATATCAGTTCTGCGGGAAGTTCTACCGTTGGGCAATATCCGCCGCATCATTTATCCTGAACAGTCGCAGGGATTGCTGATGGTAGAGAAGTCTTCGTCGCGCAACAACCTCGATTCAAAATCGCACAAGCTAAGAGCCAGGAGCTAGAAGCTAGCAGCTTCCTTATGAAAACTGGAATCATTGGCCTGCCTCAGGTGGGCAAGACATCTTTATTTCGCATTCTGACTAAAGCCCATCTGTCTGAGGGCGCCTATGCCAATCCGCGCGAGGCCCACATTGGCGTGGCCAAGGTTCCGGACGATCGGCTTGACCGTTTGGCGGCGCTTTACAACCCCAAGAAACTTACCCATACGTCTGTCGAATATGTGGATGTCGGCGCGATCGGCCAGGAGGCGTTGAAGGACACCGCATACTCGGCCCATTTGCGAAATGTAGATGCACTGGCCCACGTGGTGCGGGCGTTCGACGATCCTGCGGTTCCGCATACCGGCGAGATTGATCCACTGCACGACATCAAGAATGTGGAATTCGATTTGATGGTCAGCGATCTCGGACAGATCGAGAAGCGCCTCGAGCGTTTGGAAAAAGATCTAAAGAAGATGAAGACGCCAGAACTCGAGAAAGAATTCGAATTGCTGACACGCGCGAACGCACATCTTGGCACCGAGAAGCCCCTGCGCGAAATGGCCATGACCGCTGAAGACAAGAAGCGGATCAAGGGCTTCATGTTTCTAAGCGAGAAGCCGATGCTCTTTGTGCTCAATATCGGCGAGTCCACGGAGTTGGGCAAAGAACTTGACGAAGCGGTGAGCCAATACAAGCTGACAGAAATCGCATCGCGTCCGAATGCTGCGGCTACGGCGATCTGTGGCAAAGTCGAGGCCGAACTCGCGGAGATGAGCGATGAAGACGCGGCCGAATTCCTCTCCAGCTACGGACTGACCGAGAGCGGTCTGACGCGGCTCATTCGCACGACATACAAACTGCTTGGGCTAATCTCATTCTTCACCGCCGGTGAAGACGAATGCCGCGCCTGGCAGATTCCTGCCCACACGCGCGCCCAAGAAGGCGCAGGAGCGATTCACTCCGATCTCGAAAAATATTTCATCCGCGCTGAAACCATCCGATGGGACCAGCTCCTTGAAGCTGGATCTGAAGCCAACGCCCGCGCCAAAGGCACGCTGCGTCTAGAGGGCAAGGATTACATCGTGCAGGATGGAGACGTCATGCACATAAGACACAGTGGATGAGGCAGAGCCAGGAGTGAGGAGCTAATGGCTAAGAGCCTGAAACCTGAAGCTTGAAGCCTGAGGCTAAGATCTCGCTGCCACCACATACACGACCACCAACCCCAACAGCAGCACCGCACTTTCCAACCGCGTAGACCACACATGCAACGCATCAAACTGAATCCGCGCCAGATTATCCCCAGCCGCCGAACTCATTTCACCCAACGAAGCTCGCAACGCATCCATCTGCGGAACAATGCCGAACTGAGAAATAAGTATTATCGTCAACATCAAACAGATAAGCACGTTGCGCGCCGTGAAAGCTTCCACGGTACCCGCACTTATGTAGCTGTACACCAGCGAACTGACCAGGAATACCAGCCCAGAAATTATGCCGATCCAATGCAGCTTGCCCAGAGCGCGCCCAACCACATTCCCGGCCAAATGAGTATTAGGCAAGACCTCCGGAATATTGAACACCGTGGGCGCCAGCACGAAAGCAAAGAAAATCAGCCCGCCGATCCACACCATCAGCGAAAGAAACATCAAGTAGCGCAGAAAAGACATGACGCGATTATATAGTCGCTGCGCCTGGGCAAAGCAGGATGAACAGCTGAACCACGGAGTAAGAAACAGACATGAGTCGTATTCAAGAAACTGAGACCAGCACTGACCACTAGCCACTGACCACGACTCCTACACCGGCACTGCCACACTCTCCACAATCTCGCGCAGCACCTGATCTGCCTGCTCAGACTTTTGAGCGGTCGAAGCGTAATGCCCGTTAACCACCACACGATGAGCGAACACGGGAACCGCCAGCGGCTTGAAATCCTCCGGAGTGCAAAAGCCCCGGCCTTCAAGAAACGCCGCGGCCTGTGCCGCCCGATAAAGCGCCTGCGCCCCCCGCGGCGAAACTCCTAGCGACAAATAGTCCGACTCGCGCGTGCGCCGCACAATCTCAAGCGCGTAACTCACCAAAGATTCATCCACGCGAATCTGCTTCACCGCTGCCTGCATTTCCAGCACATCCGCCCCCGTCAGCACCGGACGCATATCTTCCAATTGCGACGCCCCACCCTGCGACCGCAGAATTTCCCGCTCAGCCGCCGCCTCCGGATAACCCATGCGCACTCGCATCAGAAAGCGATCCAGCTGAGACTCCGGCAAAGGATAAGTCCCATGATGCTCCACCGGATTCTGCGTAGCGATCACCAGAAAAGGCTGAGGCAATTCATAAGACTGCGCATCCACTGTAACCTGACCTTCATTCATCGCCTCGAGCAGCGCCGACTGCGTCTTAGGAGTAGTGCGATTGATTTCGTCCGCCAGCAAAACATTGGTAAACACCGGACCGCGCTTGAACTGGAACTCCTGCTCCAGCGCCGAATACACCGAAATGCCAAGCAGGTCCGAAGGCAGCATGTCGCTGGTGAACTGCACCCGCTGAAAGCTGCAATCAATGGCGCAAGCCAAAGCCTGTCCCAGCGTAGTCTTGCCCACGCCCGGAACGCCCTCAATCAAAAGGTGTCCACGCGCAAAAATGCTGACCAGCGCCAGCCGGACGACATCGTCCTTCCCGCGAATCACGCGCCGCAGCGCCCGTTCCAGTTGTTCAGCTTTGTGCGATGCGGCAATAGCAATCTCAGGAGACATTGAATGGATTTTACTATCCGCCGCCGATGCGGCTCAGGTTACCTACGTCACAGGACTGCAGCTTCTCGCTCCTGGCTACTAGTCCTTGATGGGAAGGTCCGTTCATGCTCCCCGGGTTCTCCGATGCAGCTTGACGACTAAAAAATGAGAACGCCCGGCTCAAGGAAACTTGCGTACTCCAACCGACGGCGGCCCAGCAGCGGCCGGGTTCGCTAGAAGCTAGAAGCGGTCTTTACTGCTGAAATTCCGCCGGCCGCCCCGTCAGCCGCTCGATCCGCTTCGCAATCGGAGGATGCGTCGAAAACAAGTTCGCAAAATTCATCCCCAGCAAAGGTTGAATGATAAAAAGATGAGCCGTAGAAGGAGAGGCCATCATAGGCACGCGCCGCGAATAAGCATCCAGCTTCTGCAAAGCGCTCGCCAAAGCGTAAGGATTCCCCGTAAAGTGAGCCCCGGTAGCATCCGCCTGATATTCCCGCGAGCGCGACACCGCCAGCTGAATCAAGCTCGCCGCAATCGGAGCCACAATCAGCATCAGCAAAGCCGCCAACCCTCCGCCACCGCCCCGCCGATCGCGGTCGCCACCTTCCATGCCGCCAAAGATCATGGCCCAGCGTCCCATGCTGGCCAGCATGGTAATCGCGCCGGCAATGGTCGCCGCCACCGAGCTAATCAGGATGTCGCGATTATTGACGTGCCCCAGTTCGTGCGCCAACACCCCTTCCAGTTCCTCGTCCGTAAGCAGCCCCAGGATGCCATGCGTCAACGCCACCGAAGCATGCTGCGGATTCCGCCCCGTCGCAAACGCATTCGGAGACTCCGCCGGAATCACATAAATCTTCGGCATCGGCAGCCCGATCTTTTGCGTCAGCCGCTCCACAATCTGGTAAGCCCGCGGCAATTCCTCGCGCGTCACCGGCTTCGCCCGATACATGCTCAGCGCAATCTTGTCCGAAAAGAAATACGAGACAAAGTTCATCACCACGGCAACGGCCAGGGCAATCATCATCCCATTCTGTCCGCCAAAAGCCCGCCCAATCATCAGCAGCAGCAGCGTAAGCGCGGTCAGCAAAAACGCAGTCTTAAACGTGTTTCCCATAAAGTGGCTCTTTCCACCTATTGGATGTTACGCCTTCCCCCCAGGATGCGCGTGCCGTGCTTCGCCGTGGCCTCACCCAAAATTCGGGTGATAAAATAGCTGTAGTCTGAAGTCGTGTCTTTCCCGTTCGTAGTGGTGCCAGCGACACGACTGAAGTTGTGCCCTCCCGTTCGTGCTGGCGCCAATCCAATTGTTGCTCGTCCCGAATTGGCCTCCGTGAATGAGAAAGAAGACGTTTCACTAGCTCACGAAAGGGCTGAATGCTGAACGCATCACGCCTTCTGGGCTTCGCGCTTGAGCGCGCGTTCCAAAGTCTGATCCAAAGCGGCCCTGTGCTTTTCGTATTCTTGTGGGGAGATGTTGCCCTGCTTGCGCTCAACTTCGAGCTGGAAGAGTTCTTCCTTAAGAGCTTCAAGCAGGATCGACGAACGCCCAGCGCCCGATGACGAAGGTGCAGGCGACGCCCGAGGTGGAGAGCTTAACTCGCGCGCAGGCGGAACTTCTGCGAACTCGTATTCCGCGTCTTCGTCTGCAACACGATCGGCCGCGCGTGGCAATTTCGCACGACTTGCGGGGCGTGCCCCGGATTGCTGCTTAGAGGCCACATACACCGCGCCCGCGGCCAGCACTGCGGCGAAACCGCCAAGGATGTACCAGCGATATTTCTGCAGGGGATCGGGAGCATCAGTGGGCGGCCCAAGTCCTCCACCGGGACGAGCGTCGCGTCCTTGCGCGGAACTTTGTTCGCCAGACGATCCTTGCGCTGCGCCGCCTTCACCGCGCTCCTGCAAGACTCCTTCTCCGGAGACCTTGAAGGCGAGGGGCTGTCCTACGGTTGTGTTGGAAGCAACTTGCACGATGGCGTCCGGCTGATTGGGATCGCTCATCGGCTGAAATGGCGCGCCGGGCGCGGCCGTGAACTGCATGGCCCTAGGCAGCATGGCGACAAAGTGCTGCAAGGGATAAAGCGTTTTCGGATCGAGATTGGCCTGTCCGGTGTAGGGCAGCGTGTAGGCTACTTGAAACTGCGTGAGGCCGGGGCGCAGCGGAAACAGGAATGAGTAGCGGGTCTTCTTGTCGTCCTCGGGGACGGGCGCGGAATTAACCGGCTGACCGCCGGACGTCATAGCCGATGCGCCCACAACTTGCGCGCCTTCAGGGAGATAGAACTCGAGATTGTGTTCGTTCATCTGCGTGCGCGGCGGCTTGGACGAGTTTTGAACCGCAAACATGCGGACGACTTCGAGCTCTCCTTTTTCCGCCTGCACGCGCATGATGTCGGCGACGACGGCGAGATCGCCCAATTTTTTGGCCACGTCGTAGACCTCGACTTCGACTGACGTAGTTCCGGGAGGCGCCATGCGATGGTAGCTAACTCCCTGGTGAATGGCGCGAACCAGATGCGGAGACTGCGCGTGGTCGATGGTGAAACTGAATTTGCCTTTAGCATCGGCTTTCGTGTGCCCCGCTTCTTCCATGCCCTGGCCGAGTTTGAGCAGAATGATTTCGTCTCCGGCGGACGGTTTGCCGGTGGTGCTGTTCTTCACGGTTCCGGTGAGAGTTTCGCCGGCTGCAAAGGAGGTGAGGAAGAAAATGGTGAGAACGAGAACTCTTAAATGATGAACTCTCAAGCTTTGGCCCTCCGGGAGGCGGGCGGTGGATTCTTTTCAAGGCGAGCGATTTCGGCCAGCAGCGTGGCAGCCTCGTCCTGCAAAGAAGTCTTCAGCGACTGATAGTCGGCGTCGGGGAGCTTGCCCGCCTTGTATTCAAAGTTCAGATCGCGCAGGTTTTCGTAGACAGCGTCTTTACGCTCGCGAAGGTAAGCGGCACGAGTCTTCTCAGGACCGAGATAGAGCTCGCCCGGAAGATAGAAGACATAGACCAGCGTCAATAAGGTGACCACGGCGCAAATGAAAATTGTCATAGCTCGGTCTCCTTGCGGGCCTGGGCGCGGAACGGTTCGAGATCAGCGCCGCGAACCGGGCACAAGCCTTCCGCGAGTGCGGGCGCGGGCCGATTCCTCCAGGCACGAACGATGAAGACAACCGTCATCAATCCGAACCCGAGCGCCACAAAGGGAACAATCCAGGCCGTGCGATTGAATCCAGTGTTTGTGGGAGCGGCCAGGACCGTCGGGCCGTACTTTTGTACGAACGCTTGCGAGACCAAGCTGTCGCTGTCGCCCCGAGATACAGCGGCCATCAGTTCGTTGCGCATGCCGTCGGAATCCGGGCAGCCGACGTGATTGCACTCCAGCAGAATTTGACGGCAACCGCAAATGCACAT
The DNA here is from genome assembly GCA_003225005.1 of Acidobacteriota bacterium. Taxonomy (GTDB): domain Bacteria; phylum Acidobacteriota; class Terriglobia; order Terriglobales; family Acidobacteriaceae; genus Sulfotelmatobacter. Next base: position 99,468 of record QIAN01000178.1, read on the forward strand.
CAGTTGGTGGCCGAGGTGGTCAAAGCGGGCGGCTTCGTCTCCGCTGCCCACAAAAGCCAAGATGGCGAGACAGAGAAATCCGCATTGCATGCTGCGCCGGATTGCTTTCTGTTTCGTCATGACTTCTCTTCGTCCAGGATCGCCCACGGAGCGGCGCGGAATCAGTCCCCCGCTCCCGCCGGAGCGTGGCTTTCGACGAGCTTTGGCGCGGGCACGCGCACAACGGCTTGCGCATTGGGTATCAAGGCTACACCCGTGCCCACGATCACGATCCAGACGCCGACCCAAATCCACATGACCAGCGGATTCAGGTGAGCTTTAATGATGGGACGGCCGGTGTCGGGATTCAGTCCTTCGTAAACCAGGTAGAGGTCTTCCGCCGCGGTGGAGCGGATGCGTGGAATGGTCTGCGCCTGCTGGCTGGCCTTATAGAAGCGCCGCTCGGGATACATCGTTCCAATTTGCTTGTCGCCCTTGAGAACATTGATGATGGCCCACTCGCTGCTGTAGTTCTCGTTGTATTCCTGAGTGTAAGACTGGCAGACCAGCGTGTACGGGCCCAACGACATTTTGTCGCCGTATCCCATTTCTTTTTCGGCCTCACGATTGAAGGGGGTGCCGAGAATTCCGATGACCAGGACAGCGACGCCGAAGTGGACGATGTAGCCGCCGTAGCGGCGCGTGTTCCGGTGCAATAAGTGAACCATCGAAGCGAAAAGATTTTGGCCGGAATGCCCTGAGATCACGCGGCCGCCGCGAATGAATTCAGAGATTACCGTGAGCGAAACCAAAGCGGCCAGCATGGCGGCCATCAGAGCATAGAAATAGGAGATGTCGTTCCAGGGCCGGACTCCGGAGATCATCATCACCAGCCCGACAGCCAGCGCGCCCAACGCAGGCCATAGGAAATTTCGCTTCAGACTCTCCAGTGAAGTTTTTCTCCAGGCAAGAAGCGGGCCGAGAGCTGTGAGCACGAGCAGCAACAGCGCTACGGGAATGGCAACGCTGTTGTAGAAAGGAGCGCCCACAGTTACCTGATGGCCCTGCGCCAACTCGGAGATCTTCGGGAACCATGTTCCCCAGAGGATAGTGAAGCACGCGAGCACAAAAAGCAGGTTGTTGAACAGGAAACTCGACTCGCGCGAGACCAGTGACTCGAGCTTGTGTTCGCTGCGCAGGTGCGACTTGTTCATCAAGAAGAAATAGAGGAACGCAGCGAAGGTGATGATCAAGAACCATCCGAACCATTCACCTATCGATGACTGCGCGAAGGCGTGGACCGAGCTGATGATCCCACTACGGGTGAGGAATGTCCCGAGGATGGCAAGCCAGAACGTAGCGAAGACGAGCCACATGTTCCAGACTTTCAACATGCCGCGTTTTTCCTGCATCATCACTGAATGCAAGAAGGCGGTGCCGGTGAGCCATGGCATCAACGATGCATTTTCGACGGGATCCCATCCCCAGTAGCCTCCCCAGCCGAGGACGGAGTAGGCCCAATGCGCTCCGAGAAAAATTCCGCAGGTGAGAAATCCCCAGGTGACCATGGTCCAGCGCCGGGTGACGTGGATCCACTTCTCGCCGGGATATTTCATGATCAACGCTCCCAGCGCGAAGGCGAACGGCACGGTGAACCCCACGTATCCGAGGTAGAGCATCGGGGGGTGAATCACCATTTCCGGATACTGGAGCAGAGGGTTCAGACCGGCGCCGTCGGATGGAAGCGAGCCCTGCATAACAGCGAAAGGATGCGCAGCGAAATTCAGCAACAAGAGAAAGAAAACTTGCACCCCGGCAATTACTACGGAAGCGTAGGCAAAAAGACGGGGATCGGTTTTGTAGCGAAGCCTCAATACGAAACCGTATGCGGCGAGCAGCAAAGACCAGAACAGCAGAGAGCCCTCCTGGCCCGACCACAACGTGGCGAATTTATAAGGAGCGGGAAGGTCGCGATTGCTGTGATGAAAAATGTAGGCGATAGAAAAATTGTCTTGAAATGCGCAGATGACCAAAACTACCGCGGCCAGCAATACCATGGCGAAGGTTGCGATGCCGGCACGGCGTGCAGTTTCTCCCATCCGTTCTGAGCCGTGATCGCGGCGGACCAGGGCTACTGTCCCTGCCAGGAACGAATACGCGCTTAGAGCGAGGGCAAGCAGAAGTACGTAGCTACCGATTTGCGCCATGTGGAGCCCCCGTCATTCTTTCAAAAACTGGCACTTGAGGCAAACCAGGAAGAGGAGCGCCACGCTTCCTGCGAGGAGATAGCCGACGCTGAAAAACATCGCCGCACTGATATAGCGGGTTTTCGAAAAGAAGTGTCTCTCGCGCGCCAAACCAATTCCCGTGGGGTGCCCCACGGGATCAGTCCAAATCTAGTTAGGCGCTGCGCACCTGGCCATGGCGCTGCTTTACTTCGCGCTCTGCTCTCAGCCAATCTTCGTGTTCGTGACCGGAAGAGAATCCGCGCTCGGCGTAAAGTTCGTAGGCGCGACGCCGAATCTCGTCTTCCAAATTGACAGGGATTGTATTGCCGTTGCCTGCGGCGGCAGTTTTTTGCGTTCTTGCTTTTTTCGAGTCAGCCTTTGGTCGAGGAACCTCCAGCGTCCTCGAGCTAACAGGGGCGTTCATCATGACTTCATTGGTGGGCGGGTTTGTATTCGAGACATTTTCTTCGCTGCGGGTAGGATTGCTGCGGAACCTCGGTTTCTTCGCCATAAACAAATACTCCTTACATATTCCTAGATTTAAAAATGAATTCACCTGATGTGTGATCCACATACACTGCGCCAGTGGCTCTAATTTAGTTTTGCGGAGATGTATCTACTATAACTCGACAACGCTGTGAATGTGAAGAATTGATGCGTTCACGAGTCCAAATCGTTCCGGTCAATAAGGGCCTCGTGTTCGACGGCATGAATCTAGGCGAGGAGTGGATAACGGCTTGTGCAGCTTGCGGGCTAGGCCGTAAAATCACTGTCGAAGGCAAGAAGTGGGATCCGTGTTATGACGGCCCGACGTTGCACGATTTCAGACGTTCAGCCGTCCGCAACCTCATCAACGCTGGTGTTCGAGAGCGTGTCGCAATGTAGATTACAGGGCACAAAACTCGTTCAGTCTTTGACCGCTATGACATCGCTTCGCTTGTCGATGTTACCAACCGATGCAGGACTGTTGAAGCTGCGAGCGTGGCGAAGGGTGACAGTCTCGACGGTGAAAATCGGTGAAAAAGTCTCCAGGCAGTACCCGTAAGTCTATGATGGCGCTATCGTCTAGGGTTTAGGACGGAAGATTCTCAATCTGACACAAATACAGTGATTTCTTGTATTTTCAACGATTTAGCATTAAGTGAAGTTAGGTGAAAGTGCCAAGATTAGGGGTGCGTGGTGACAATTTGGTGACAGTCAGGGGCGAAGGTACTCAGGTTTGAACCTCCATGACCTGTGTCGAAGTGCGGTCAAGAATCTCCGTGATGCAGGCGTTAGTGAACACGTCGCCATGAAGATTACAGGACACAAGACGACAAGCGTGTTCCGCCGTTATCACATCGTCACGACCGACGACGTCAGCGACGCAATGAGCAAGGTCGAGACGGCGAGTCTGCATGGTGACCGCAAGCCTGTGCAGTCTATGAGGAGCATGAAAAAGGAATTGAAAGCGAGGCAAATCTGTGTGGCGCTGTCATCTAACGGTTAGGATACTGCCCTCTCAAGGCAGGTATACGGGTTCGATTCCCGTCAGCGCTACCAAACCTCTTACGAGCGTTTAGAATGCAGTTGCAACATGCGAACCCGCAGCGATTGCTGTCAGTGAGATGTTGCAAAAGCATCGAGAACCAGTTTTTCTTGTTGGTCACGCACTTCGAGTTTTGGCGTTGCAGCGTCCTTCATACCCAGAAACACTCGGTCGGCACAAGTGTGGTCACGCAAAAGTAGCCGCGTCCCGCTTTCCTTACTGTTTCCCAAAGAGGTAACAACAGAACCCCCAACATCTTTCACCACTACACCCGCAAACTCATCTTCATCGTTTACGGTGAGAAATGCTCCCTCCTCGCCGTGAGCACGATCCAAGCCAAGAGTAACCCGACCATTATCGAGAAAACCAAATCCGCCCCGTTCGTTTCCTTTCGCATCGTTTAGCAACACGCCGATGCCCTTAGCAATGCGATGCTGCAAGACCCCATTGATCTGGTCATAGTCGGCACTTCCAATCGTGAGTCGGTCGGTGCCGTCTTCACTCAACAGAACGAGCCCCGTGATTGCATCCTGTCGCTTTCTTCCTTGGTTTGAAACTGGTGCCCCCAGAAGCAAGCGAGGGACGCCGTTTGAGTCTTCAATCACGATTCCACGTACGTGCAGGACTTTCTCACTAGCAGAGGCAGAGGCGAACACGTACTTTTCGACAAGAAACAGGCCCACCAATAACACAAGAGTCAGGAGAGCCAATGCCTTCGTGCGTGCAACAAATCGCTCAAGGGATTGCAATACCAGCGTTTCACCAGTTTCCATCAGTGACCTCCCTTCATTTCCAATGCATTATGAAAATGCGCCCCCGCTTCAGAAGGTCGGGGCTGTGATGGGCGCCGCCTCCGCTGCGCTACGCTGTGCAGGGGCTGCGCTCCGCTACGGCGGCGCTTGGGAGTAACTGCGATGGTGAATCGGGTGCGAGAGGACTGCAGAAGGACATAGGCAAGT
>QIAN01000182.1 GCA_003225005.1 Acidobacteriota bacterium
TCACCCCCTGTGTACTCTTGATGGCCAGCGATAGCTCCTTCAGTTCCAGCGTGCCGGGAGACGTGGAGACGCCAGGGATGACAAATATTCCATGCGCCATTTCAGTCCGTTGGCTGATGGGGATGAAATTGCCGCCCGGCCAAGGCGTGCCCCCTTCGAACATCTCTGGCGGATGGCCGCCGTAGTAGCGCATGTCGGCGGGCAGCGACGGGTCTTTGCGGTAGATGTCGCTTTTCACTCCGCGCGCAAACAATCCCCAGGGTTCGTCAGGGACATAGATCTTGACCTTGGGGTTGACCGTCAACAAATAGGTGATGCCGCTGGTGTGATCGGCGTGGCGATGCGAGATGACCACAAAATCGATGTTCCGCAAGTCGACTCCGAGCGCCTTCACATTATGTTCGAAGATCTTGGCATTGTTCCCGGTGTCGAACAGGATGCGCTTGCCCCCATACTCCACCAGGGCTGCGAACCCAAAATCCATAGTCAGTGAGGGAGACTTGCCGAACGCGTCGTACAGAATGGTCACGCGGTTTGGCGTTTCTGCGGCAGCCACACCCGCGAGCAACAGAACGATAACCGCCAGGGCCCGTAGCGAAATGTGCCGATTCATCGGTTCCTCCTTGGTTTCAGTTGCAATGCATACATCCATCGCAACGTTAGAGGCTCAAACTTAATTGAAGGGCCGGCAACAATCTTGATCGAACTCTGTTCTATCGCTCAGGAGAGCGATTGCAACGCCTCGTTCCGGCAGCGGCGCGTCGTACCGATGACGCACATTTATGCGGATCCACTTGCGTTGGTCGGACCGCGCACACCCGCAAGTTTATCGTGAATTCCAACTTGGGCGCCGAAGCCAGACACACAATTTGCCCGGTGTATGAACAATGTCTCCCTCCCTGGAGCCTGCTGGCGAATTACGAGCGGATCACGGGCAACTCTCACACAATCCGGTCATGGAAGAGTTGCCGACCATCTGTCCAGAATCGTCGGATCGGATTCAATCCTCTTTGCTGGGACTATAATGGCGCGCACGGATGGCTCTAACGTCTGGCACAAGACTCGGGCCGTATGAGGTCGTCTCGCTTCTCGGGGCGGGCGGCATGGGAGAGGTGTATCGTGCCCGCGACACCCGGCTGGAGCGCGATGTAGCGGTCAAGGTTTTGCCCACCAATCTGTCCTCTGATCCGTGCTTGCAGCAACGGCTGGAGCGCGAAGCCAAAGCGGTTTCGAAACTCGCTCATCCTCACATCTGCACGTTGCATGACATTGGGCATCAGGATGGTGTGGACTTCCTGGTTATGGAACTGGTCGAGGGTGAAACTCTAGAGCACCGGCTCATCAAGGGGCCTTTGCCGCCGGAGCAAACCCTCCGCTTTGCGGCGCAAATTGCAGATGCGCTGGCCAAGGCCCACAAGATGGGCATCACGCATCGCGATCTGAAGCCGTCGAACATCATGCTGACCAAGGACGGAGCCAAGCTGATGGACTTCGGGTTGGCGAAAGCGTCCGGCCCGGCTTCCTTGGCCGCGGTTCTGACCGAGATGACAGCAGACCAAGCGAAGTTGACGGTAGAGGGCACGATCGTCGGGACGTTCCAGTACATGGCGCCGAGCAGTTGGAAGGGAAAGAGGCAGACGCGCGCACGGATATTTTCGCGCTGGGGGAAGTGATTTATGAGATGGCGACGGGCAGGCCAGCGTTTATCGGGAAGAGCCGAGCCAGCTTGATCGCGGCCATTCTTTCTTCTGAACCACAGCCCATGGCGGCTATGCAGCCGATGACTCCTCTGGCGCTGGAGCGAGTCGTTAAGAGATGCCTCGCAAAAGAACCGGACGATCGCTGGCAGACAGCTCGGGACCTGGAATTGGAATTGAAGTGGATTGCCGAAGGTGGCAGGCAAACGGCCGGTACAGCGGCATCCGCAGCCTCGGGGAAAACTAAAGAAAGACTCGCTTGGATCACTGTCGGCGCTTTGGCCACCGCGCTGATCGTGACGGCCATTTGGTGGCGTAACGCCAAGCCGCCAGAACAAACGATGTATTTTTCGGCTTCAATGCCATTTCCCACGCATGACATCGCCTTCTCGCCAAACCGGCGCACTCTCGCGGTGATTGCGTATCAGGAATCCGTCCGTAAGAATGCTATATGGATTTACGAGGTGGGATCTCAGGGCGCAAGAATCCTCAGCGATACCGAGGGTGCGAGCTATCCATTCTGGTCACCGGACGGGAGGACCCTGGCATTCTTTGCCGACGGAAAACTGAAGAAGCTGGAGTTATCGGGTGGGCCAGTGCAGATCATCTGCGACGCGCCCTCCGGTCGGGGCGGCACTTGGAACAAGGACGGCGTGATTGTTTTCACGCCGGACGCGACACTCGGGAATGGCCTTTATCGAGTGTCGGCTTCGGGTGGAATCCCGAAGCAAATCAGCAGGCCGGACCCCAGCCGTGGAGAAGAAAGCCATCGGTACCCGATGTTTCTGCCCGATGGATCGCATTACCTGTATCTGGCAGCTAACTTCTCAGGGCGAAAAGAGGAAGTGGATGCCATCTTTGTGAGTTCGCTGGACACGAACGAAAAGCGCTTTGTCACAGCGGCGACGGCGAACGCGGCTTATGCCGCGCCAGGGTATCTGCTGTTTTGCCGAGGAAAAACGCTGCTCGCCCAGCGATTTGATCTCAAGCAATTCGCGTTGAGCGGAGAGCCGGCAACTTTACTGACGGAGATTCAGCAACTGCCGCAAACCGGAAGGGCGGTATTCGGGGCCTCCGACGACGGCCTGCTGGTCGCCCAGACCGGCAGCCAGGTCGCTCTATCCCAACTCCTTTGGTTCGATCGTAAGGGCAATGAACTGGGTGCGGTCGGTAAACCCGGTGTGTACGGCAACATCTCCCTAGCACCGAATGGCAAGTCGGTGGCCGTGAATAAGACCGATACGGGCAGTCTGAACACTGACGTCTGGATTTATGAATTGCGAGGCGATAGCGCCTTACGTTCAATCCCGGCTTTAACGTGATGCCAATCTGGAACCCGGATGCCTCACGGTTAACATTTGCTTCGAATCGCCAACTCAGCGTCGATCTGTTTATTAAGAATTCCGATGGCGCGCAAGAAGAGCAAAGCCTCGTGCGCGATGAGAACGACAAGTTTCCATATGACTGGTCTCGAGACGCAAGATACATTCTGTACCTCATCGGCAATAGCAGCCTGCAGTACGTTTCCCTCCCAGAGCTTAAAACTAGGTTGTTTCTGAAGGCAGCTTCCGTTCTCCGCAACGCACAATTCTCGCCGGACGAAAAATGGGTGGCCTACGCCTCCAATGAGACTGGAAAATGGGAGATTTACGTGACATCCTTCCCAGAGGCGCGTGGCAGATGGCAAGTCTCGACCGGGGGAGGTGAACAGCCTAGGTGGCGACGCGATGGCAAAGAGCTGTTTTACCTTTCTTCGGACGGCAAGATGATGGCTGCGCCGGTGACGATCGCCGCCAATTTCGACGTTGGGAGGCCCGTTGAGCTTTTCCAGACCACTCCCCGTCAGCCAGTGTCATTTAACGACCAGGTCGTCTATGACGTGCAACCCGACGGACGGCGATTTCTAATCCTGACGCAAATGAAGCAGGCGGAGAACGCACCCATGTCCGTCGTGCTCAACTGGTCCGCAAAGCTGAACAAATGAAGCTGGCAACCAGCACAACGTCTGTGCAGTCGAAGCAGGGCGGGGCAAATCCCCGTGAATCACCCTCACACCATTCGTCATTAGACTGGCCGATGCCTGCTGTATGGTTCTCGACACTCTACTCAAGGCCCTTGCGGTTGATTGCGGGCGGATGACGGGCATTCGGAAGCTGAGAGTGAATTGGAGAAGGTTGAGGGACTGAGTTTTTTGCAGGCTGAGGCTTTGGAAGAAGGAACTCGAAAAAAATGCGGGTGCACTCTTGGCTGCAAATGAGGCCGTTCAGCGCAAATGAGAGTACGCTATCTCATTCAAAATACGTGAAAAGCGGTGTGTACGAACAAGGCAGGTTGAATTAGCAAACCGACGCCCGCCCTGCGTGCCATGTGCGTGCTGTTAGCGCGATTATCAGTGCTTTCAAGGGACTTGCGTGCCATCTGTCGCCCCTGCATGTTGTTGAAAGTACGTTTACTTGCGGATTCGATTCCTTCCGCGCTCACCACCCATTCAAGCGGTTAGAGAATCTGCGATCCGTGGCGCGATCCGTTTAGTCCCTGCCAGCGCCATACGTACTAGCTTGCCGTGTGCTTCTGACATTTGTAGACCTTCATGGTGGTACGGATATCCGAGTGCCGCATCAGCTTTCGCTGAACGCCTCACGCGTCGGCTGATGCCAAGACGGTCGATCTGGGCAGCGCGACCTTTGATTCCCCGCTTTTCCCGTCCGGGGTGGGATGATAGCTCAACTGTGCACCTCGTATCACTGCACGGTGTAATGGCTTGTGCTTGCGGTTATGCCACCCTTGTTCGTGACCGAAATCGGTCCCGTTGTCGCTCCCGCGGGAACCGTCGCACGAATGTTGCCGGTATTCAGGACGCGGAATGCGGCGCTGGCTCCGTTGAAGGTGACGGCGGTGGTCCCCACAAAATTCCGTCCATGAATCATGACCGTTGTGCCCACCTTCCCGGCTGATGGACCGAAGCTAATGAATGCGGGTGCCGGTGCAGCCAAGCCAGCGTCCAGGACAAACACTACGCCTTTGCCAATCTGACCCGACTGAACCGTGCCGCCGTCATCGGCAATGCCGAAAAGCCTTCCATCGCCGGCCTGAACCAGCGAGTCCATAAACCCTGAGCCGTTGCTCCCCTCGAACGGAATGGTTTGCAGCACTGTGCCGCCGGGGGAAATTTGGATCATCGTTTCGGGCGACGAACTGTTGTTCACCGACCAGAAATCCCCGCCTATTGCAAAAAGAGGCGACTCCAGCGCCGGCGGGCCGGTCATGGTGTTCGCCGTGTAGCCAGTTCCGTCGCGGGCCTCTCTGAACAACATCTCCGCATTCTGGACGCCGTAGAGGTTGCCATCAGCGCTCTGAACCGGCGCGCTGGTGGGAAACGCGCTGTAGTGCCAGGTATGAAGAATGGTGAACTGCCCACTCGAGGTTAGGCGGAAAAGCGTCGTGAAAATTGTCTGGCCGCCCAGCGCCGTGCCATAAAGATTGCCGTCGGAGCCGAGCGTGATCCCTCGGGCAGTGGGCCCCTCCACGGACTGGTTGAAGGTGTGCAAAGCGGTGACGGTGCCCTTCGGAGTCATGCGCCATAGCTCCCCGAACGAACCTCCGTAGAAATTGCCGTCATCCCCCAACGTGAGACCAAAGGGATTCGTACTGTCACTGCAATCCGTGGACGAACAAAAATTATGGATGATTTGAAACATCCCCGTCTTGCTGATTTTGAACGCCACGCCATTGCCAGAATTACCGAAGGGCCCGCCCGAGGCGGTCCCGTATAGGAATCCGTCATTGCCTTCCACCAGGCTGTTTGGACCGGCGCCGTTAGGGTAACTTCCGTTCTGGTCAGCCACAAAGGTATGCAGAAGGGTGAACTGACCGCTCGGCGTGATTTTGAAAATCGCCCCGACAGGCTGGTTCCCAGTCCCGCGAAGACCCGTGGTGCCATAGAAATTGCCGTCCGCGGACTGAAGCAGCGTATTCGGCTGTTCACCATCCGGGCAGACCTTGACGCTGGAATCACACGCGAAGCCAAATAGTTGCTGAATGACTGGCCCACTCTGCGCCTGGACCACGGGCGCGTAAGACAAACCCAACAAGACCAGACTACACATTGCCACCGCACGGAAGACAAAGGAGGGTAGAGCACGCTTCATAATGAATTCCTCTCTAGCAGATTCTCGCAGGGTAGGCCGAGATATAAACCGCGGGCTCGCGACGTGTGTCAGAGAGGTGTCAAGGTTTTGTAAAACTCCGCATGTGCGCGGAGTCGAAGGGGTGGGGCAGCGTCAGGGGTGGTAGCTCCAAAACTAAAGCGGAGAAAGCGTAGGCCAGGCCGCTCACTTGAATATGAAAGTCCGGCCTTTACATCGCGCCTGCGATCGAAGCGTTATTCTACCGGTGATGCGCATCCTCATGGTTGGCGGCACAGGTTTCATCGGGCCGTACGGTAGCGAGAGAACTTCATGACCGTGGCCACGAGGTGACGCTTTTCCATCGGGGCCAGCACGAGTCAGTCTTGCCGGCTGAGATCCGCCACTTCAGAAGTGCGGAAGCTGGTATACCGGTTTTGAAATTTCCGCTAGATTTGGTGCGCACCGAGTTTGGAGTCGTCATTCATATGATTCCGATGGCAGAGGCTGATGCTCGGGCAGCTGTAGATGCATTTGCGGGTCGCGTCGAACGCCTCGTGGTGTTGAGTAGCGGCGATGTGTACCGAGCGTACGGCCGCTTTACGGGACTTGAACCAGGACACGTGGAGGAGGGCTTGCTGACTGAAGATTCCCCACTTCGGAATACGTTTTACCCATACCGCGCGCAAGCGAAGTCCCCGGATGAGTTGAATTACTTTTACGAAAAAATTCTTGTCGAGCGTCAAGTACTCGAACAGGTGCGGCTTCCCGGAACCGTTCTTCGCTTGCCCAAGGTCTATGGCCCTGGACTCATGGATATGTGGAGAATGTCGCGGCCGCTATTGTGTTAGCGGCTCTTCATCCAGCAGCCGCTAACCGCGTCTATAACATTGGAGAAGCGTACACGCCAACCATCGCCGAGCGTCTCCAAACTCTGCCTTCGTCACCGTTTCCCCGAATTGAGGCTGAAGGCTGCGATTTCCGTAATGACATCGCATACGACACCACACGGATGCGAGAAGAATTAGCCTACGCCGAGCCCGTGTCCTACGAGGAAGGTTTGAGGCGAACGCTGCAAAAAGGAGGGATAAATCCTGACGACTAATGGGCGTCAAGCATAAGCGATGCCATCAGGGTTCCGACCGAGTGACGGGCAAGCCTGAAGTAATCCCAAGGTTAAGAGTTGCCGACAATCCGCAAGTTATCGCGGGAGAGCGGCATCGGCGACTTTGAGAACGCGGATCTCAGGGATTCTACTCCGCGCCAGCTGAAGGAAATGTTGAACGGCCTTCAAGGCAAAGGCTTCCCTCAACTGAACGATCCGGATCTTTCGCCCCAGCGGCCATCCCGCAATCTTCACAAGTTTCAGGGTTCCTCGCGACAATTCGTCCCTCGTCAGTCGGTGCGACATCGCGGAAATCCAAATCCCGGCGCCTACCAGGCGCTTGGTGATCTCGGGTCAACCCACCTCCATGAGGGTCCGGGGTTGCACTCCCTCCGCCTGGAACCACTGTGTGACCACCGCACGCGTGTCGGACCCAGGATCGCGAAGAATGAAATCGCAGCCTCTCAGATCCTCCTGTTTTATTCGTCGCCCCGCAAAGGGATGCGCTCGCGACGCGATTAGCACCACTTCATCAGGAATCTCAGCACGAACACTCACTCCCAGAGGCAGCGCCTCGCAGCCCACAAAGGCGAGATCGATCTCGCCAGATCTGAGAGTTTCCAGAAGACGCGCGCTATTGCCTGGCTGCAATGCCAACTCGACGTCCGGGTATCGGCGACGGTACGCGCCAAGGACGGGAGGCACAATAGCGTTGGCTGCGGTGACCGAGGCTCCAATTCGAAGATCGCCGCGCACGCCCTGCGTCAAGTCTCTGATCACGCGCGGCAGGGATTCGGCCTCGCGCATCAGTGCCTGCAGCCGCGTTCGTAGTGCCCGCCCGGCTGACGTCAGCACGGCACGCCGTCCAAGACGTTCGAACAAACGCACCCCGAGCATCTCCTCCAGGCCACGAATGTGACGCGAGACGGCGGACTGCGAAAGGCCCAGTCGCCGACCTGTCTCGGAGAAGTTCGCCACCTGCGCCAATGCCAGAAATGTTCGCAGGTGGCCAAAATTAATGTCCGGCAGATTACTATGCAACTTCTGCATCATTTTGCTCCAATAAAATCATTTCCATCATAGCAATTCGCGTCCTAGAATCAATCACAATTTACATTCGGGTCGCGCGTCGCGGTGCTTGCTTTTCAAGAGTTGCGTGCCAGTGGGTCACAAGTCAGCATATGAAAGGAGATACAATGTTTCGAAGGCTCGGATTCCTCGCTGTCTGCGGCGTGATTATCACCGCTGCCATTTCCGTAGTGGGTCAGGTCGGAAATACTGCTACTCCGGCCGACGGCCACACCATTCACGTCACGGCCCCGCACGTTGTGGGCGGGAAGGTAATGGGACCATACCATCACTACTGCAAAGTTCTGTCGCCCGAGCCCGTGATTGAGTGCCTGTGTTATAGCTCGAGCGATCCGGGTGCCCGCCTGGAGCAAGTCGAATACATCATCGCCAAGTCCATCACTCGGACAGGGGCCGTGTCGCTTGCGGCTTGGAACAAGAACTGGCACGATCACGAACAGGAGATCGCCACCGGGCGGGTGCAGGTGCATGATCTGCCGCCCGACAAGGCCAAGGAAGTGGCGGACCTCGTGGCCACCACAGACGGAATCATCTTCCACTTGTGGTCAAATGATGACAAAGTCCCGAATGGCAGAGTGATGATCGCCCAATCGGTGGGACACGTGAACCTGACGCAGGCCGAGTTGAAGAAGGGTGCTCAGAAGAGCGCTGCGGCAAAGGCGTCTGGCAAGTAACGATAGTCTCTGTCGGCGAACGACGGCCCGACCTTGTCGGTCGCCGTCGGCGCTACCGATCCGCTGGGACGAGTAGTCCGCTTCTTGTAAAAGTGACATCCCTTGCAGTCGATTGGCGGGGCCTTCGGATTGTGCCCGCGTCACGGGCTACTCTTCCACAGGTTAAGGAAGAGTAGCCGACAATTCGTCCAGAATGCTAGATAGACGCCTCGGGCTTGCATAGGATGGTTCTCAAGAATTCCTTGGTACCAGCAGGGCCAGTCATCCGGACGATCACTGGCCCCATGTTGGGGTGGGCAGTCAACTCGAATGTCAAAAAGGGGCAACATTCCCGCTCTGCCACAATCAATTCCGCCACAACCGCAACCCACGTCCCATCCCCGGAGAGTCGAAAAGAATACCCGTCAGGGAGCTCCTCAGTTGCCATCACAGCGGACCTGAACTGGGCAAGGAGCGTTGCCTCACGCTCTCGTAATTCTCTCGCCGGCAAACAGCAAGCTATCGGGATGTCACCAGAGCCCCGCTTCATGGGCGACTCGCTGGTGGAACGACACCGTTCATCCGCAGGTACTCGACCATTTGACCGTAGTGATCAAAAGCGTGAATCAACGCTTCGACGGTGAGTGCCAAGCGGGTCGTCTTACTCGCCGGCAGAGGCGAAATTGGAGAGGCTTTCACCATTGTATTCGGCTCGCCGATCACATCAATCGCCTTGCCAAGATGTGCAAACGATGTATTAAGGTAATCGAGAATCTCCGCTTTAGTCCGTACTGTTTCAGGACCGTTCTCGTCTCCCGCATCAGCCGGCGGCTCCTCGCCCAGAGCGGCGGCGGCCAAAATATGGTTGGTCGCTGAAAGGTGCGTCACCTGCCGGGCGAATGTACGCACACCCTTGAATTCGCCCTCGGTTGGAATGAATTCATACTTTGTGGCAGGCATGGCCTCAGCGGCAGACACGATTTGGTCTTGTACGCTCTTTAAGAAAATTCTTAGCGCCTGACTCTCCCGCTGCGCGTCCAGAGCGGTAGTGTGTTTGTTAGGCTCAGGCTCAGATTGCGCCGCGTCGCTTTCCGCGAAAAGAACCAAGCTGCTCCGCGTGCCGGTTTGCGCAAGCGCACCAGCATTGCACGCTGTCAGAAGTGCCAATGCAAATGCCATTTTCATCGTTTTCATTGCTTCCTCCACGGCTCTCGAATTGGTTTTGACGAGCCGCCTGAGATAACCGTACAACTTAAAGTTGACTTTAAGGCAAGCGATATCTTAAATAATTCTGAGCAGGGCTTCAGGGCGAGCGACAGCCCTCTTACTCGTCAGCGACTGGCGGGTGGAACAATGCCATTCATACGCAAGTACTCCACGATTTGGCCGTAGTGGTTGAAGGAGTGGAGTAACGCGTCGACGATCAGGCCGGGACGGGTTCGGTCGTCCATCGACTTGATTGTCTCCGCCTCATTCCCTTCGTTAATTGCGGCCGCAGCTCGGTGAAGATAGCCGAACGAGCCCTTCAAGTACCCCATGATCTCGGCCTTTGACTTGAGCGAATCCGGTGCCGATTCGTCGTGCTCTTGGTGCGGGGGCTTCTCGCCCAGGACTGCGGAAGCGAGTATGTAGTTCGTAGCAGTCAAGTGCTTGATCTGCTCCGCAAAGGTTCGAACGCCCTCGAATTTGCCAGCGCTTGGCGCAAAGCCATACTTCTCTTCCGGCATGGCATCCGCCGCTGGAACCAGCCCCTGTTCCGTCTTGGAGACCCACACATCGAGTTCTTTGCCGACAGTTCGACGTTCTGTCTGCCTATTGGTTGGCGCAGATTCATACTTTGCAGGCGGGGCATCAGCGACAGACACGATTGCCTGCCGTGCGAACTTTGGAAGGATCTGTTGCGCCTGCTCTTCTCTCTGCGCGTCCAGAGGAGCGGTACTCTTGTCGGCGTTCTGCTGAGGTAGCTCAGCATGGGCTTGGGCCACAAAAACAATTCTCCTCAGTTGGTCGGTCTGTGCCAGCGTGATGCTGCTACACCCCAGCCAAAGTATGAATATGCATATCCAGTTCATTTGCTTCATGAGCGTCCTTCTCGATAGGTAAATTTCGTGGTTTTTCCCACGATGAACAACGCTACAACTTAAAGTCGACTTTAAGGCAATCGGCTTTTTGTAAATTATTTGCAATTGAGGAAGGCGATTAGGAATGAGCTGCACTAGAATATAGCGGTGCCGCCATTCACGATTTCTGAGGTCGCGCGACAGATTGGGCTGCAGCCGTCCGCGATTCGCTATTACGAGAGGATTGGACTGCTTCCTCCCGCGCAACGGATAAGTGGGCAGAGACGTTACGACTCCACGGCCCTTTATCGGCTCGCCATCGTTCAACGGGCGCGACAGCTCGGTTTTACGTTAGAGGAAATCCGACAGTTATTCTTCGGCTTCCGCAACGTCACTCGGGCTTCAGAACGCTGGCAAAAGCTGTCCCAGCGAAAACTCGCAGAGCTTGACGTTTTGATGGACGCCATAAGGAAAGTCCAGCGCCTGCTCAAGAAAATGATGCAAGACTGCCGCTGCGACACGTTGGATCAATGTGGCAAGGGAATATTTCGGAGCAGGTGCGGGAATGTGATGACGAAATCTCTACCTGCGAATGATCGATACGGCGGATGAAGTTGCAATATATGAATCTGACTCCGGTTTGCTCTAACGTCGGCTACCTGGGCATGCAGTTTATCCCTGTCACTTTGCGATAGTGCGCGGGTGACGGGCAAACCTTCCATAATCCGGTAAGGGAAGGGTTGCCGACCATACGCTAACCACCAGAAATCTGATGATGGAGCGTTATTGCGAGCCGCGCAAGTGGCATACAATATATGGCTCGATGTCCACAAAACCCAATGCGTTGACCGTCTTCCTCCTGGTTCCGCTCCTCACAACCTGCATCACGGCCCAAACTCCCGAAGCTTCAGGGTCGTCAAACTATGACATCGCTGCTTTCCCCAACATCATGGTTCCCATGCGCGATGATGTGCGCCTCGCAACGAATATCTATCGTCCAGCAGAGAACGGGAAAGTTGTGGAAGGCAAGTTTCCGGTGATCCTGGAGCGCACGCCATATGGTAAAGACAATGATGTCTATTACGCCAACTACTGGGTCAAACAAGGGTACGTGGTCATACTCCAAGATGTGCGGGGCCGGTTCAATTCGGAAGGTGTCTGGCGATTTTTCCGCGACGATATTAACGACGGCTACGACACTGCCAAGTGGATTAGCTCCCAGCCCTGGTCCAATTGTGCCATTGGGACCGTAGGCGCGTCGTATCCCGGAGGAACACAGCATGCACTTGCTCTGTCAAACGCGCCATGTCTGAAGGCGATGGTTCCCGCCTACGCGACTTCTGATCCAGGACGCGTCGGTTTGCGCCATAACGGCGCTTTTGAGCTGCGCTGGATGAATTGGATTTTTAATCTTTTCGAGCCTGAGGGTGACCGTGACGGAGCGAAGAATAAACAAGCAGTGGCGAAACTTGGAGAGCAAGTGCGCGAATATGTGAAGGCCTTGCCACTGCGCCCTGGCACGACACCGCTTCGCCTCGTCCCCAGCTACGAGAATTGGCTCATCGAGGCCATGTCTCATGGCGACAATGACGCATATTGGAAAGACGTCGGCGTGGACGTGGTCGATCACGTTGCTGAATATAAGGACATCCCGGTCTACCATCTCACCGGCTGGTTCGACTCCAACTTGGGCGGCACGAGCTTGAACTGGATCGCGCTGAACAAGACGAAGCCCAACCAGAAGTTGATCATCGGACCGTGGTGGCATGGCGGAGCAAAGCACACAACGGCGGGAGAAGCTGAGTTTGGTCCCTCGGCCAGCATCGATCCTGACCAACTTAGTTCGCGTTGGTTCGACCACTGGCTTAAGAGTGTCGACAATGGGGTTGCTCGTGAGGCGCCTGTCCGCATCTTTATCATGGGCGGAGGCGATGGACATAAGACCGGCGAGGGACGCATCTTCGTTGGAGGCCACTGGCGCGATGAGTCGGAGTGGCCGCTCAAACGCGCCATACAGACCTCGTACTACTTGCACTCGAATGGAGTGCTCTCCACCGAAAAGCCTTCGAACGAACCTCCGAACAGCTACGAGTTCGACCCAGCCCATCCTGCCCCGACCATCG